>CANTHI010000085.1 GCA_947653505.1 uncultured Eubacterium sp. | reverse complement strand
TTTTGCACAAAAAAACTCAAGCATCTGAATGCCGGTCATCCTGTTTTCTGTTTTTAAAGCTTTCCATATAGCCAGCATGATATCCCGTTTTCCCGTACCATATGGGATAAATCCAAGAATCCCGCAGATTACAGACTTTTGCCATGCAATGACAAAAGTCACTTCCTGTCCCCATACATGCTGAAATTCAAAAAGCTGTCTGTCTGCAGCCATAATATGGCCCCTTTTCCAATGTGTATCAATAAATTCCATAATCAGGGGAATCTCGTTTTTTTGTGCAAAACGTATCTCAATACTGCCCATAAACCCTGTACACTCCTTTCGGCATTAGACGGATTCATCATCAGCCCCGTCTGATCATGATATGTGCCCTGCGGTTTCTTTCCTTTCCGTACATATCACTCCATGTAATGATTTTGCAATCCATCATCCGGCAGCTTCTCCCCTCCCCTGCCAGCGATCCGATCCAGTCTTTGATACTTTCAATTGTAAAATAAGACTGAACCGTTCCGTTTTCATGTGCCGTTGTTACAATTTCCTCTCTGTCTGTTCCATCCGGATCCAGAATAAGATCAAAATACATCATTCCGCCTTTTTTTAGTACACGCAAAGCTTCCCTTAACGCCTGTTCCGCTGCTTTTTTTGGCATGGAATCCAGCGTGCCATGCGAAACACAGATCTGAAATGTCCCGTCCTCATAAGGAAGCGCCGTGGCAGATCCAACCGTCATATGTGCAGCCAGATCCGGCCTGTTTAGAGAAGTAAACCACAGCCGCCCCAGTTCCACAGCCGTATCTGACAGATCAATCCCGTATGGATGCAGTCCAAATTCATCCAAAAGCTTCATATGTCTGCCAGTCCCGCATCCAAGGTCCAGACTCTGAAAGCAGTCCCATTCCGTATCCGTAAGCTGCATCACATTGGTAAATTCCGTCATTCCCGTTCTTTTTCTGACGTATTGATTGATAAATCTTACAATCTCTTCATGCGGATAAAATAAAACATTATCACCTGCCGCGTAAGACCTGTTCCATTCTTCCTGCTTTGCAAATTCCCTTTCCATTCTCTCCTCCTGTCTTTGTGCCGCTGCTTAAACCTGCTGCACATTTTCTGACTGATAACCGCTGCTTACTGGTGGAAAATCGTTGCAGTCCAGACGCGGCAGCTCCATTCTGTTATCTGAAGACAAATCGGCAGCAGCCATTTTTGTTGTGAATCCGGCGCATGCACCCTGACTGGCCGCAAAACGGACGACTTCCTTATTATAGCTGCCATATGGATAGTTGATCGTCCAGTCCTTTCGTCCGGTCAGTTCATCCAGTGCATCCAGCGCTTTTAAAATATCCGTTTTCATTTCAGACACATGCATATTTCCCAGCCAGTTATGGCTGTAACCATGTACCCCGATATGCATACCGGCCTGTTTCATCATCCGCAGCTGATCCCAGCTAAGATACAGCTCTCTGGCAAATACCGCTTCCTCTACTCCGACAAACGTTTGGAACAATTCGGATGCCAGCATTTCCCGAAGTTTTTGAGGCAGTACCGTCTGCAGCATCCGCTTGATAAAAATAGTCTCTTTTGTATCAAACCGGTTTGCCTTTCCATATTGAAAAAACAGCTCTGCGTTTGACGGATACGAAAACTGCGTTCCCCTGTAATAATCCATGCGCCGGTACAGCTCTTCCAGCAGCAGATCTTCTCTCGCAGATGCAAGGATAAAATGTATTTTATTTACTTCCAAAAGACCATCTGCATCAGGGATTCTTCCCGGTATAAAAAAAGAGCCCTGCATATGGTATTCCTTCAAAACAGGAAGCACATAAGTATAGTGATCGATATAACCGTCGTCAAATGTCAGAAGTAATGCATCCTCCGGCAAATACCCCCCCCGCACGCCGATTGTATTACATCTTCCATTGTCACTACGTGAAAACGGTTCTGGAAAAAAGCGATCTGACGTTTAAATTTTTCGTAGTCCAGTCCTTTAATGAACGGATACCGGCTGTTTTTTAAATCCCGGACATAATGGTACATCGCTATATATAATTTACGCATCGTTCAGCCTTTCCCAAATCCCGTCTGCCATATCTCCAACCGTTTTCATCCGGCTTACTTCTTCCATATCAAATTTGATATGAAATTTCTTTTCGATGGAAACAATCAGATGAATCTGCTCCAGACTGTCCCATTCTTCAATATCCGCTGCTGTCATCTGTTCATATACTGCAATACTTTCATCATCAAATACATCCTGAAAAATCTTGTTCAGAATCTTATAAATTTCCTCCCTCTGCATGTGCTTCCTCCTCCAGCTGAATCACCCTGTTTTTATTTTGATAATCTTTTCTTATCGGAAACAGCCACTGGGTATTTCCTTTTTCATCCTCCAGTACCTTTTCAAATCCCATCTGTGCATAAAAATCACGAACCATCCCATTTTTAGCCGTCGGATAATAATATCCCCGCAGCCGGTCTGCGCCTTTTTCCATACAGTGTTGTACCAGCACATCCAGGACCGCGTCTTCCAGTCCCCTTTTCAATACGCGGCAGCTCATCATCCAAAGCTCAATCCGGCACTCCCTGCCTTCCATCCGTCCAATAACAGCTGTGACAACGCCATTATCCCCAAACCGGTCTTTTAATCTGCCATACAGCGTAAGATACGCCGGATCCTTCATCATCGTCTCAAGCTCCGGCTGTGTATACCGTCTGGCTGTCAGATGAAACTGATTGGTCTTATTGCTTAGCTGGGCAATTCTGGTCAGATAAACAGCTTCAAACGGCCTGATCGTTCCTTTCATTTCCAAAGAAGCGAGATATTCCTGATAATTCGTAAACCGGGCCTGTACGCTCTGCCTGATGGCATTTTCTTTGTACATCCTGTTTCGCATCGCGTCATCCCCGGACCATGCTGTCACCTCAAAAAAGCCAGACCGGTCCAGTACCCGTATATACTGGTGCACACTTCCAATATCCGGTACGGACACACCAGGCAGCTGCCCTGATACAAGATCACGTTCTGCCGGATTATCATCCACAAATACCAGACTTTCCGGCATCAGCCCGAGTTCCTTAGCGATCCGTTTCAGATTTTCATCTTTTGGATTCCAGTCCGCCCTGATCTTTACAAAATCTTCTTCCTTGAGAATACTGTCCGGATGGTGCAGTCCGGCCAGGGCATTTTCCAGATCATTTTTAGAGGCGATGGCCGCAATTACACCAAGCTGCAGCTGTTTTTTGATATACTTTTGAAATTCCAGATACGCCTGTCCGACCGGGTCTTCCGGTCCCAGAACGATATGCTCCACACCATCTTCTCCAATCTCACCACCCCACAGCGTATTGTCAAGATCCAGGACAATCCCTTTTTTATTTTTTCCAAATACAGACTTTATCATGTTTGCTACCTGAAACGCCAGCTCCGGAAACGCATTTACATGGAGTGCATATTTATACATATAATAGTAAAATGGATCTGACCATTCTTTTAATCCATAATCAGCCGACAGATACTGAATATCACAGATGTAAAAATCATCATGCTTTTGCGCATAACTATAAAACTCCATATTCAGCCTTGTCAGATAATTCACCCTGCCATGTATGTCTGACGCGTCTTTATTGCCTAAAAGCCTGTAAAACGGCATTTCAAAGTTATTCTGAATCACCGGACAATGATATCTGTCCCTGAGGCTGTCCCACATGTTCCGGAATCTGCCGCTCTCCGCCTGGAGCATCTGGTCTATTGCATCCGCATCCTGGGAAAGCTGCGGATAACGGGTAATATTATGGTTTGATGTACACAGATAAATCATATCCGGTGCAAATTCCTTTAGTCTGTCATTTTCAAACGCCGCATCCTGATAAAACTGGTTATACCCGCTTTCGTAAAATTCAGCCCTGATTCCATCATTCAGCAGAAACAGTTCCAGAATCTCTACGATGCCATGCGTGGTAAAGCCTCCTAATACAGCAATTTTTTTACAGACAAAGTCATCCGTACTTTCCAGCAGCATTCTTTTCCACTTCTTTTTATTCAGCAGAATCCTATCTGCATCAAACGGATACTCCAATTCCCGCATAACTTTTTACAAACCTCCCGTTTTTTCATTTTCATTCCATGCGTTCTGATATACCACACGCAGTCCTTCTTCTCTCTTACAATAAAAGCTGTGCAGATACTCCATCATGCGGAAATCTTCCTCTGAATCAATATCCGGCACCAGATAATCCGGCATCTGTACAATCCGGCATTTGTAGTCCGTAATGGGTCTGTCTATTTCAGATTCCAGAAAAGACGGCCGGTACGCGTAAATACTGGCATTCATTTCGTATACATCAGGCGCCTGCTGCCTCGCGGTATAACAGGAGCCGCATACCCTGGCATAATATCCGTCTTCCTTTTTTTCTACCATATTAAAATAAGGGTTTCGTCCCGCCTTCACAACGCTATAGACAAGATCACAGTCTGCGTCTGCCAGATATTCTGTTAAGATATTCTCAAGATCCAGAACACGCCGCATCGGAGACGTGAGATCCAGATCAATCACAACGTCAAATCCGTCTTCCGCCCGGAGGGCAAGATACGTATCTTTTATAACATCTGCTTTTGGTGAAAGCGCCTGTGCAAGTTCCTGTCTGCGTTCCACAAAGCGGATATCCGTGATCATGCTCTGTCTTTGCATCAGCTCTTTGAGCTGTCTGCTGTCCGTATTGCATGCTGTCCTGACAAAATGCTGTGGATGGCTGTCCGCAAACAGCCGGATGACACTAAGTGCATAATAAGCAAGCGGCACACCGTTCATTTTTTTCAGATTCTTATTCCGGAATCCGCAGGAACCCGCGCGCGCGCATATTGTAAATAATATTTTCATTCCATCCCCCTTGCTGTCCGCAGGATCCGGCAGGCATCCTCCAAAGAACTGTCCGGGCCGCATGTTCCATTTATCATGTCTAAAAAGTGGATCAGCTCCTGCTTCTGATAGTCGTCGCGCTCACTGGAAAACGCGATCTGCCTGCCCTCACGCAGCCATTCTATTTTCTGATTCAAAAGATCTGCCACTACCGTATCATCCCGCATAAATAATTCCAGTCTGCGGATCGTCCTGCGTCCAAAATAATCCAGATGTATTTCTACCAGCTTGTCCTCATATTCCGCAATATAAACGGCAATATCATCAGAATCTGTCTCCAGTCCGGACTTCTTACGTATCAGACTTTTTACGGTCTGCGGAGGACCTGCCAGATACTGGATATAATCCCATTCGTGAATCAGGTCAATGGAGACCCCGCCTCCCATATCCCGGTGCGCACTATAAGACCTGCGGTAGTCTGTCTGCGGCCTCCAGTCCGGCAGATAACTGGAAGAAATACAGCGCATGGAATATACCGCTGAAAAATCGATATGGGATTTCAGATACTGTATGACCCCGCAGTAACGCAGCGGGCATGCTGTATAGTAAATCTTCTGATCATTCCGAAACGGACCCAGGTCCTCATTGCCCGTCATAAATACAGGCTTTTCAATAAAAAAGCAGTCGCTGAGCCGCTGATATTTTCGCAAAGTATCATAATGCAGGCTGGCCGGATTGGTAATAAATACCGCATCATATCTGCTGTCCAGACTTTCTTCGTCATAGCAGACCACATCCGTTTTGGATACTATTTCCGGCTTTGCCGCACTTCCATACCCGCTTCGCAAAACCGTGATGGAAACGCCATCTCCAAGAATCTCTTTTAAGTTTTGAATATGCCGTCCGGCAATCGAGCCAAGCCCAATCAGTAAGACCTTCATAAACCGCCTCTTTCTGTCAGCTCTTCTATCCTGTTTATCACCGAAAGTGTATATTTGTCCTGCTCCAGTGAATAACGCGGCCTGCTTCCTCTTTCCAGCATATCCAGAAAATCCCTGGTTTCTGCCTGATACGGCTCTTCGGCAATCAGCTCTGAATACCCCTTTTGGTGTTCCGGCTCCATATCAGCCTGCAGCCGTTCCATCTGTGCCGTCTGAATACGATAAACACGGATCCCGTCATGGCGCCCATTCCAGAACAGATGCAAGTCTTCCCCGATGACTTCCAGACTGACGACCGGACTGCGGGATACCACATCCGCGACAAATACTCCTATCGTGCCCGTTTTATGTACAAAGCTGACTGCTACACTGTCCGGAAAGGAAATATCCAGATCTGTGCATGACTGCGATACCGCATGCACCATTTCCACATCGCCAAACGTATCAAACATCCACGGAAGCTGTATGGCCAGAATTTCCTTTACCCCGTTTGTCTCAGTCCGGCTTGCAAAAAAATCTTTATAGTTTTCCCACGGATGCCAGTCCGGCAGGTACTGTCCGACATGATAAACATAGGTCAGCGGCTTTTGTGTTGTTTTTACAGCTTCCTGTATCCGTCTGATCTGGCTGTTGTAGAGCATCGTGCTGGACATAAATATCCGGCTCCCCGTTTCCCCTGCCTTTTTTATCATCTCATCATACCGGTCATCCACTAAATTTAATTCCGTAAAAATATCTGCTCCGGCATCCAAAAGCCGCAGTATCAGCTGCGCATGCCCACCCGGCGGTGTACATACAAAGGCTGCGTCCGGCCTGGCAGCAAGCGCCTGTTCCAGATCCGCATAGCAGTCCAGTCCCGCAGACTGTGCCTCACATCTTCTTTCCGGACTGCTGTCCATACATGCAATCTGCACGTTTTTTACAAGCTTACGTAAAATCCGGATTCTGCGTTTTCCCATAGAGCCATATCCGACGACAAGTATTTTCCATGCTTTCTGCTCTTTTTTCATAAATCTGTCTCCATATCATAAAAACCTTTTTTCAGATGTATCCGGTCATGTAACATAAAATCTTTCATAATTTTGATCATCTGTTCCGATACATTCCCATCCCCATACATCCCGGATGGAACATGCGGCATCGCTTCTGCTTTTCTGACCGCCTTTACGATCTCCTGCCATTTTGGGATACAGTCCGTCACCAGCGCATCGTGAAGCCTGCCTTTTTGCCTGTCGCCGATGTTGACGGACGGAACGCCAAGCACCGGCGCTTCCAGCAGCCCGCTTGACGAATTTCCCAATACAAATGCCGCATATCTGACAGCGCTGAGATACCGTTTCGTGCCAAGCGACTGGATAAATACCGCATTCTCATGCCGGTCCGCATACGTGCGCAGAATCTGATTTACGATATCCCCTCCGGCATCCGCATTGGCTCCTGTCATCAGATAAAAGTATGCATCCTGCGCATCCATTGCCCTGCATAGTTCGTGCGTCTGACCGGAAGCGGAATGCGCTTCCAGTGTTACCGGATGAAACGTAACTACGGCATACGGCTGTCTGCCAGCGATTCCAAGCTCCTGCCTTACTTCCTGTTCGTTTAACAGTTTCATGTTCCGTATATTTTCCACTCCCAGAGCTCCCGTACAAAATACCCGGTCCGGAGCTTCTCCCAGCTGAATGACTCTCTTCCGGTAGCTTTCCGTCGCTGTAAAATGTAAATAACTCATTTTCGTCAGCGCATGCCGCACACAGTCATCCACCGCTCCCTGCGTAATTTCACCGCCATGTATATGGGCAACCGGAATCCGCTCATTCATTGCCGCGCTGGCAACACCGAGCATTTCTGTCCGGTCGCCAAGAATCACCAGCATATCCGGACGGTCATCCCGAAAACATGCCGCAAAACCTTTTACCGCGTTTGCCATTGTTGCAGAAATATCATAAGGGGTATTCCCATCCTCCAGTATTCTGATCTGATGCGCAATTTCAAATCCGTCTTCCAGAATAAATTTTACGGTACGCCCCCGCTTTTCTGACAGATGCTCTCCGGTAACGATCAGCTGGAGCTTTAGCATATCGTCCCCGTCAATGTTTCGCATCAGAGGCATCAGCTGCCCATATTCCGCTCTGGTTGCTGTTACAACAGCTATTTTATAAGTCTTTGTCATACTGATTCCCCGCTGTTTTCCTCAGTCCATCCGATCCGTCCATTCAATCAGATCATCCGCCATAAAATCCCGCACGGCCCTTGTCCCCAGTATTTTAGGCCACAGCATCGGACAAAGCCCGTCTCCTGGCCTCTTCGTCGTAAGATTCGCTTCGGAAAGGATCTCTCCTTTTTTGATATTTCGTCTGGCAACAATACTTTTTCTTGCTACCGCCATATTCTTTTTTTCAGATTCTGCCGGCGCCTTGATCCCGGTTCCCAATGCCGCCTCAATATTACGGACAGCTCTCACCATTGCCGCAAAGCTGTCCGGTTCAAGACTTGCTTTATGATCCGGCCCTTCCATCGTCCGGTCCAGTGTCAGATGCTTTTCTATCACAGATGCGCCCATAGCCGCGGCAGCAGCCGGAACTTCGATCCCGTCCGTGTGATCCGAATAGCCCACCCTGCATCCAAAATGCCTTTTCAGCGTCAGCATCGCATTCAGATTTACATCCTGCATGGGCGCCGGATATTCTGTCGTACAGTGCAGCAGTGTAACCTCACCCGAACCGTTATCTCTCAGCGTGCGAATTGCCTGTCCGGTTTCCTCCAGCGTGCTCATGCCTGTCGAAAGCAGGATATCTTTTCCTGTTCTGCCAGCCGCTGCCAGATATGGATAGTTCGTAATCTCTCCGGACGGAATCTTCCAGATGTCCTGCAGCGGATTTAAAAACGCAATACTTTCCGTATCAAAAGGCGTCGATAAAAACCGGATACCCGTTTTTTTACAGTAACCGGCCAGCTCCGTAAAATCCTCATACGGCAGCAGCAGTCTTTCCAGCATCTCTTTCTGGCTCGTTACCATACCTGTATGTTTCATCTGATATTCAGCCATCTGCGCGTGTCTGGAAACAAGTGCGTCCAGCTTTGCCGTCTGGAATTTTACGATATCCGCACCACATTCCTTTGCCGCCGTCACCAGTTCCTTTGCCAGCTCCAAAGAGCCATTATGGTTCACGCCTGCTTCTGCGATAATTACTATTTTTTCTTTCTGCATACTGCCGCATTCCTTTCTCATTCAGCAATCCCACCACTAATTCTTGCTTCCATCTTTTTCATTTCTTCAAGCTCTCCCATATCCAGAAACGAATTTTCACTAACCGGATACATGCCGACTCTCCTGCCATCCTGCATCATCCGGTCTGCCAGATCTGTCATATGATACACCGTATGTTCTGGAATCCATGACAGATACTCCGGATTTACAACATACATACCCGTATTGATAAAATAAGACAGCTGCGGCTTTTCTTCCATTGCCGTAATAATCCCCTGCTCTTTCGCATGCAGTACACCATATGGAATGGACATATTTTTCAAAGAAGATACGATTGTCATATCATTTCCGGAATCCATATGATAGCGCATGACCTTATCGTAATTTGCTTCTATGAGGATATCGCAGTTTGTAATAATCACCGGATGGGAAAACTGCTGATGAATTAACCGGATGCTTCCTGCCGTACCAAGCGGCTGCTGCTCTTCAATATAAGAAATGCGGTACGGCAGCTTCTGCTCCGAAAAATACGATTTAATAATTTCTTTTTTATAATTCACCGTCACAAAGAACTCCTGCGTCCCAAACTCATGAAATCTGTTCAGAATCCTTTCCAGTATTGGTACGCCGTCTACAGGGATCAGCGGCTTTGGCAGTATCCGGGTATATGGAAGCAGCCGCGTCCCCTTCCCGCCAGCCATGATAACGACAGAAATCCCTGCTAAAGCTGTGCTTTTTGTCATAAAACGGTCTTTCACAGATCCATGTCTGAAAATAATATCTACTATTTTTAAATCCGCATCTACAACCGGAACCGAGCTGATCTGCTGCTCATCCATAAATTCCGCGTATCTGTCAGCATCTGCTTCAAATAAATACTTTGTATGTTTAAATACCATCTCAGACACGGACGCGGACAGTCTCCCGGTTTTTAGTATCCATCTGCGGATGTCTCCGTCTGTCAGACTCCCCATCAGGCGGCCCTGCGTATCTGTAATATACAAAATCCCTTTTGCATTGCGGTCAATCATTTCCATTGCCTGAATCATGGACTGGTCTGCTGTTGTTATGTATTTTTTTTGTTCGTTTTTATTCATTGGTTCATCCATCCCGATAAAATTAAAATTGATTTTTAACAAATTTCTTATTTGCCGCGAGCAGGAGCAGCATCGCGGTAACAAATGATGAAACAGACGTTGCCAGAGCCAGTCCCTTTATTCCCATAACTTTTGACAAAACAATATTCAATACCATATTTACTACAGCGCCTATG
>CANTHI010000084.1 GCA_947653505.1 uncultured Eubacterium sp. | reverse complement strand
TCCCATCCGGCGTCCGGACAGCCAATACATAACACTTTTATGTAAATTGTTGCATGTTCCGCATTAACAGATTTGCCTGCACAAATATGAAAAAAACACTTGCAAACCAGAACTGGTTGTGATAAGTTAGATTTGTTGTGAAAACGCAAACATGCGATGGTCCTCTGATACAGACAGGTATTAAGAACATCAAATATAACAGGAGGTCACAAAAATGAATGCAGCAGAGATTATGAAAAAAATCGAAACAGAGCAGATGAAAGAATCTGTATCTGAATTTCACGTAGGGGATACCGTAAAGGTATATGGTAAGATCGTGGAAGGCAACCGTGAAAGAGTCCAGGTGTTTGAAGGAATTGTATTAAAGAGACAGGGCTCCAGCAACCGTGAGACCTTTACGGTCAGAAAACTGTCAAATGGTGTCGGTGTGGAAAAGACCTGGCCGTTACATTCGCCGAATGTGGAGAAGGTAGAGGTTGTGCGTCGTGGTAAGGTAAGACGTGCAAAGTTAAACTACTTAAGAGGACGTGTCGGCAAACGTGCGAAAGTAAAAGAGCTGGTAAAATAGTTTTTGGATGGGAAGAGACAATTGCAAGATTGTCTCTTTTTTAAAAATGTTTCGATATCATTCCGGTGATATAAGTGTGGTGTGTACAGCTGCACGGATAGGATAGAATAAAATGGGAAGACGACGGGTCAGAGGACTGGAGTTTGGAAGGAAAAAAGAACGGAAGATTAATCTGTCTCTGTTTCAGGAAATTATAATCTGGATTTTAGAAATAGCGGTTACGATTGCGATTGCTGTCGTATTTACATTTTTCTTTGGAGTGCGCTCCAATGTGATGGGACCTTCCATGTCGCCGCAGCTGGAAGATGGGGATGAGGTACTGATTGACCGTTTTCTATATAAATTTATTTCACCAAAATCAGGAGATATTATTGCGTTTTTTCCGAATGGAAATACGAATGCACATTATTATTTGAAGCGTGTGATCGCGGTGCCTGGAGATACGGTACAGATTGAGGATGGCAGCGTCTTTGTCAACGGGGAGCAGCTCGTGGAGGAGTATGAGACGGCCCGTATTGAAGACGCAGGGATTGCGGCCGGTAAGATTACGCTGGCAGAGGATGAGTATTTTGTACTGGGAGACAACCGCAACAACAGTGAGGACAGCAGATTTGCCAATATCGGCAATATCAGGGAGGATTATATTGTTGGAAAAGCATGGTTTGTCATATCACCGCGGGAAAAACTGGGACTGATCCGGTAAAGGAGGACATAATATGCAGTATCAATGGTATCCGGGCCATATGACGAAGGCAAAACGGCAGATGCAGGAGGATATAAAGCTTGTGGATCTGGTGATTGAACTGGTAGATGCCAGGATTCCGGTCAGCAGTCACAATCCTGATATCGATGAGCTGGGAAAAAATAAATCCAGACTGGTGCTGTTAAACAAAGCAGATCTGGCTGACGAAAACAAAAATCAGGCATGGTGTGAATACTATAAGCAGAAGGGCATTTATGCGGTGCGGCTGGACTCCAGAAACCGTGCCAGTATGAAAGAAGTGCAGGCTGTCATTCAGGAGGCATGCAGCAAAAAACAGGAGCGTGACCGCAGGCGGGGGATTTTAAACCGTCCGGTACGTGCGATGGTCGCAGGCATTCCCAATGTGGGCAAATCTACGTTTATCAATTCATTTGCAGGCAGGGCGTGTACAAAGACAGGCAATAAGCCGGGGGTGACGAAAGGAAAGCAGTGGATCCGGCTTCATAAAAATGTAGAGCTTTTAGATACGCCGGGGATCCTGTGGCCGAAGTTTGAAGATCAGACTGTCGGATTACATCTGGCGCTGATTGGATCGATGAAGGATGATCTGTTAAATAAAGACGAGATGGCCCTGGCGCTGATTACGGAGCTTAAGCGTCAGTATGCGGGGGTTTTGTCTGCGAGGTATGAGCTGGAGGAAGCCGTAGAGCCGGTGGAGATCTTTACGCAGCTGGCAAAGAACCGGAACTGTCTGAAAAAGGGCGGAGAGCTGGATTATGGAAAAGCGGCTGCGTTGCTGCTGGATGAGTTTCGCGGCGGAAAGCTGGGAAGGATTACGATCGAATCGCCACCAGAGCCGTAGCATGCGGATGGTCGGACAGGGACAGGATTTACAAACATATTGCGGCTGATAGGGTGATGAAACATGAAGGCAATATTTAAAGAAGTCGCCGGTCTGTTTTTTTATCTGGTTATTATTCTGGGATGTACGTATCTGGTTGTCAATTATGCACTGCAGCGTACGGAAATTGAGGGCAGCTCCATGCAGGCGACGCTCTCAGACGGTGATCAGGTGCTTGTCGACAAGCTGACATACCGGTTCAGGGAACCGCAGCGGTTTGATGTGGTTGCGTTTCCTTACCGCTATGAGCAGGATACGTTTTATGTCAAACGGATCATCGGATTGCCGGGGGAAAAGATACGGATTGACGCGCAGGGAACGATTTTTATCAATGAGGAAGCGCTAAAGGAGCACTACGGAATGGAGACGATTACCCAGCCGGGGTATGCTTCTGTGCCGAAAATACTCGGAGAGGATGAGTATTTTGTGCTGGGGGACAACCGTAACGACAGCGTGGACAGCCGGTTTGCATCGGTCGGTTATGTACGCCGGCAGGAGATTATTGGAAAAGTATTTTTCCGGATTTATCCATTTTCTTCTATTGGAACAATAGAAGAATAGAAAAAAGGAGGATATACGATGAATGGCGGCGGACAAAAGACAATTGCACAGATACGGCAGGAATATCAGGCAGCACAGGTACAGATGCTGCCTGAATTTATCTGCAATTATAAACAGGACAAAAGAGCCGGGGTACAAAAAATAGTGGCACAGGCTGAGGGGAAAATCCGCAGACTGGAAGCAGAACGTGCACGGATTTACCAGATGGGTGAATTTGAACGCAAATATGCGCAGTATACATATATCTGCGGCATTGACGAGGCCGGCAGGGGGCCGCTGGCAGGTCCGGTTGTGGCAGGCGCGGTCATACTGCCAAAAGACTGTGAGATTTTATATCTGAATGATTCCAAGCAGCTGTCCGCGGACATGCGTGAGCAGTTGTATGTTACGATCAAAGAGCAGGCAGTCGCGGCAGCGGCCGGTATCATACCGTCAGAGCGGATTGACCAGATCAACATTTTACAGGCGACGTATGAGGCCATGCGCGAAGCTATAAATAATCTTGGCATAATGCCCGATATATTGTTAAATGATGCTGTTACAATACCGGATGTAACGGTGCGGCAGGTGCCGCTGATCAAAGGGGATGCCAGAAGCATCTCGATTGCGGCCGCGAGTATTCTGGCAAAGGTCACCAGGGACCGTATTATGATGAAATACGATCAGATCTATCCGGGGTATGGATTTGCCGCGCATAAAGGATATGGGACGAAAGAACATATCAGCGCGCTGCGGCGGATGGGACCCTGTGCGATTCACAGGAGGACATTTATCCGGTCTTTTACACAATTGTGATACAGCAGGACCGCGATCCGGACAGCTTCAGATCAGAGAAGCATGTCAGATGCGGACAACGCAGGAAACAGACAGGAGGCAGAAATTATGCAGATTGCGGATTATTTGGGGCAGTATGCCAATACGCTTGCCAACGCATCCATGACACAATCACCTGTGAAGACAGCAGGCACGGTAACGCAGAAACTTGTGTCAGAGTTTACACAGATGCAGGAAGGGGCAGTTTTTGAGGGCAGCATCAATGAGATCGACGGTTCGAAAATACTGCTTGGACTGGGAAACGGGCAGACGATCGCAGCGAGGGTGGAAGGCAGTGTGAATCTGATGCTGGGGCAGTCTGTATTTTTTCAGGTCAAATCCAATGATGGAAATACGATTGCGATCAAGCCGTTTATGGGCGGGCAGACGTTTAATCCGACGATTCAGAAAGCGCTGGATGCGGCTGGCATGGAGATGACAAAAGAGACGATTGATATGGTAAACCGTATGATGGAAGAGGGAATGCCGGTGGATAAGCAGTCGCTGGCCGCCATGCGCCATACACTGATGCAGAATCCGTATGTTTCTCTGGATACGGCTGTCATGATGACAAAGCTGGGAATACCGGTCAACAGTCAGATGGCGGCGCAGTTTGAAAACTATCAGAATGATCGCCACTCCATGCTGCATGAGATGAACCGGGTGATGGACGGACTGTCGCAGGTATACGCAAAGGCGCCCGCATCGCAGCTGCAGCAGCTGAACGCGCAGATTTTATCGATTCTGCAGACAGACGATGGAAGTCTGTCCGGTGCGACGCTTTTTCTGGAAAACGCGGGAAAGCCACAGGAGGAAGGAGCTGTCCAGCTGCCGTCAGACGGGCAGAACGCAGGAACACAGCCAGCCGGGCAGACGGCAGAGCCTGCGGTCAGGTCACTGGATACGCAGCCAGCCGCGTCAGCGCAGGTTCAGGCGGAAGCAGAGTCGCAGCGGCAGGATGCTGCGATAGAAAACACGATAAAAAACGCGATAAAAAAGCCGGATCAGGATATGGCCGGGGAGCCAGCCGCTGCACAGGAGACACAGGAAAAGCCAGCCGCGCAGCCGCGCCAGTTGCAGGAGCTGTTTTCCAGACAGCAGATCACGCAGCTGGAAGCACAGCTGAAAGAAATCTTTCCCAAAATGGAGAATGGAAAGCTGAATCCACAGCTGACAGCAAAAGAATTTTTAGATGTGTTTGCAAAGCAGCTGGAGCAGCAGCCGCTGCCGGATAAAGCAGCGCTGGGCAGGCTGTTTTCTGGAAAAGAATATCATACCCTGTTAAAAGAAGTCATGCAGGAGCAGTGGACCGTCAGGCCCGAAGAACTCAAAACAGAGCATAAGGTCGAAGAGCTTTATCAAAGGCTGAACCGCCAGATGGGCCAGATTGAGCAGCTGGCCAGACAGACCGGCATGAATACGGGCCAGCTGTCGCAGGCTGCCGCGCAGGTGCGGGATAATATCGAATTTATGCATCAGATCAACCAGGCCTATACGTATGTACAGATTCCGCTGAAAATGGCTAACCAGAATGCGCACAGTGATCTGTATGTCTATACCAATAAACGAAATCTGCGGAAAAAAGAGGGCGAATTATCAGCATTTCTGCATCTGGAGCTGGAAAATCTCGGTACGACGGATGTATCGGTTAAAATGCTGGACAAAAATGTCAGCACAAAGTTTTATCTGGATGACGACGCTTCATATGACCTGATTGAAGCACATCTTCCGGAGCTTCTGGAACGTCTGGAAAAGCTTGGCTATCACTGCCATGTCTCGGTAGACAGGCGGGAAGAAAAGGTGGATTTTGTGGAAGATTTCCTGCAAAAAAGCCAGCCGGCAAAAGCAGCTTCCAAAGGGATGGTGCACCGGTATTCATTTGACGTGCGGGCTTAACCGACGCGGACGGAATGTTTCTTAAGGAGGAGCAGCAGTGGCACAGAAAAAAGCGGAAAAACCAAAGACTGCGGTGGCCCTTGCCTATGAGCCCGGAGAGCAGGCGCCGAAGATCCTTGCGACTGGAAAGGGCGCGCTGGCGGAAAAGATTATCGATGCCGCAAAAGAGGCGGATGTTCCGACGTATAAGGATGATAAGCTGGCAGATACGCTTTCGCGCCTGGAAATCGGCGATATGATCCCGCCGGAGCTGTATCAGGTCGTGGCGGAGATTCTCGTATTTGTAAACGATATGGATAAAATACGTCAGAAGCTGGGAGATTATAAAAAATGAAAAACAACCGTAGTGTCGGCACGGATTACGAGCAAAAGGCGGCACAGTATCTTAGGGAACACGGTTATCAGATTCTGGAAATGAATTTCTGCTGCCGGATGGGGGAAATTGACCTGATAGCAAAAGAAGGCGGTTATCTGGTGTTTATCGAGGTGAAATACCGGGCCGGAACGCAGATGGGAGAGCCACAGGAGGCAGTAAACTACCGCAAGCAGAGGAAAATCTGTATGGCGGCTTCCTATTACTGTCTCCGGCATAAAATCCCGCCACAGCAGCCGTGCCGGTTTGATGTGGCAGCCTGTCTGGCTGAAGAATGGACAATCATCCGGAATGCGTTTGAATATATACCGTAATCGGAGTGTGTGATGGCACATGACAGACTCAGACAAAGCAGGTCGTTCTTGACAATAATATTACTATATAGTAATATTTTATATAGAAAGGATGTGAACATTTGGAAACGAAAGGCGGTTTTTTGATTTCACGTATCAGGCATATGGGAACCAGAATATTTGACCGTATGCTGGCGGCGTCAGGGATTGATTCGTTTAATGGAGCACAAGGCCGGATTTTGTATGTGCTCTGGCAGAAGGATGAAATTACTATCAGCAGTTTGTCCGCGCAAACAAGCCTTGCGAATACAACACTTACTGCGATGCTTGACCGTATGGAACATATGGGACTGATTGTTAGAAAACCTGACCCCGGGGATCGCCGCAACAGATTAATTGCGCTTACAGAAAAGGCGGAATCGTTGCAGGATGATTATACGAAAATTTCACAGCAGATGAATGAAATCTATTACAACGGTTTCACAGAAAAAGAAATTATACAGTTTGAATCGTACCTGCAGCGTATACTGAATAATTTGGAAAAGGAGTAACGATATTATGAAAAAAGTATCAGTATCTGCAACAAATGATATCTGCCCTCAGACACTGTTTGTCTATGGAAGCATGAATGAAGACGGAAGCCCGGATTTCGGTTTGTTTTGCTGGTTCAGCTATTGCTGGTCTGATCAGCTTGGCGTAATTTGTGCTATTGGCGGAAGTAAGAGAACATTGGAAAATATTCGAAGAAACGGAGTTTTTTCTGCCAATCTTGTAGTGGAAAATAATTTGCCTTTGGCGGATTACTTTGGAACAGTGGATGGCAGAGATAACGATAAGATGAGTGTAGCTGTTGAGTGGGAAAAAGGCACAGTACTCCCGGTTCCGGTTCTTTGCAGCAGTCCGATTAGTTTTGAGCTTGAGACAGATCGGGAAATTACTACAGGTGAGCATGATGAAGTTGTTCTTGTGTGCCGTATCCGGAACACACTCAAGGATGAGAGATTGGTCAATGCATCGATGACTTCAGAAGAGATTTTAAAAACTACGGCAGCAGTAAGGACCTGCATTGATAATGACTATTGGTCATGGGATGGCCGCCATCTTGGTAAGTGGCATGAGCGGGCAAAGGAAATAAAAACCGGTGTAGTAATTGGAACAGCAGCCCGTGCCGTGGATTCGGGAAATTCCTGAAATTCTATTGACAAATATACCTGGGGAGGGTGATATTGCCTATCTTTTTCTCCGATAGCACTGCTCAAAAATCAGTTACATAGCCCGCAGCGAAAATTAACTGAATGGGGGAATTTTATGAATATACATGATTTTAAAACAAAAGATCACAGACAGGTGTTTTATATTGAAGACAGCAGTGCGGATGGAGGCATTCCCCTGCTGAAGTTTCACCTGTTTGATTCGCTGCAGATGGTGGATTATGGAATTACGACGCGTTCAGGTGGTGTCAGTCAGGGGATCTTTTCGACGTTGAACTTAAGCTATACAAGAGGCGATGATAAAACAGCTGTGGATGAGAACTACCACCGGACGGCTGTATCCCTGCATGCAGATGCGTCTGATTTTGTGCTGACAGACCAGACGCATACCGTCCATGTGCGGAAGGTTACAAGAGCGGATCGTGGAAAAGGAATTATACGCGAAAGAGATTATCAGGATGTTGACGGGCTGATTACGAATGAGCCGGATCTTGTGCTGGCAGCATTTTTTGCGGATTGTGTTCCACTGCTTTTTATCGATCCGGTGCATCGGGCTGTTGGCGTCAGTCATTCCGGATGGCGTGGGACAGTAGCACGGATGGGGCGTGAGACGGTATGCGCGATGCAGAATGCGTATGGGAGCAGGCCACAGGAGTTGTATTGTGCGATTGGCCCTTCGGTCTGTCAGGACTGTTATGAGGTCAGTGCGGATGTGGCAGAGCGGTTTTTGGAAGAGTTTCCACAGGCAGGCAGCAGTCTGTGCAGACCCGGAGCACCTGGAAAATTCCAGCTGGATTTATGGAAAGCGAATGCGCTTGTTTTGCTGGAAGCAGGAGTTTTAAAAGAGCATCTGGCGGTGACCAATATTTGTACGTGCTGTAATCCGGGGCTTTTGTTTTCCCATCGTGCCAGCAGGGGAAAAAGAGGAAATTTTGGAGCGTTTATCCGGCTGCGGCATAGCTGATTTCTGATCTAAGGGCAAAAATGGAAGAACCGTTAAAAAATAGGAATAGTTCCCGTCCAATGTCCATAAAGTATAGAAAGTAAATTTATGGCAGGAAGGACAGGGAGGATGGAGCAGTATAATTTATATAAAGACATCAAGGCAAGGACAAACGGAGAAATTTATCTGGGCGTGGTGGGTGCGGTGCGTACCGGAAAGTCTACGTTTATCAAACGTTTTATGGAGCAGATGGTCATTCCGAATATCGAAGATGAAAATGTGCGGGCGAGGACAAGGGATGAACTTCCACAGTCGGCACAGGGCAAAACGATTATGACGACAGAGCCCAAATTTATCCCCAAAGACGCGGCTGAGATCCGTCTGACGGATGATATCAGGGTGAAAATCCGTCTGATAGACTGTGTCGGATATATGGTGGAAGGCGCCAGCGGGCATCTGGAAAACGGTGTGGAGCGTATGGTGAAGACGCCGTGGTCAGAGCAGGAAATCCCATTTTCACAGGCGGCAGAGACCGGAACGCGCAAGGTTATCAGGGATCATGCCACGATTGGGATTGTTGTGACGACCGATGGCACGGTGACTGAGATCCCTGCATCGAATTATCAGAAGCCGACGCAGGAGACGGTCAGCGAATTAAAGAAAAGTGGAAAACCATACATCATGCTGTTAAATTCAGCAAAGCCTTACAGCGATGAAGTACGCCAGATGGCACAGCAGATGGAAGCGCAGTACGGCGTGAGCGTCATACCGGTTAACTGTGAGCAGCTTAGAAAGGAAGACGTGAATCACATTCTGGAGCAGATTCTGTATGAATTTCCAGTCGTACGCATGAATTTTTATCTGCCAAAATGGGTTGATCTGCTCGGACAGGACCGTCCGGTAAAAAAGAACGTGATCGAAAATGCGAAAAAGATTCTGCAGGACATTACGTTCGTAAAAGATGTACGAAACTATGAATTTAAGCCAGAAGGAGAATATCTGGAAAAAGTAAAGCTGGAGCAGATGAACCTGTCGGACGGCACCGCGGAAATCCGCATGGAAGTAGCACAAAAGTACTATTATGAAAATATCTCCGAGCTGACGGGCGTGCAGGTGCATGGCGAATATGAGCTGATCCGTCTGATCCGGGAGATGGCTGCGAAAAAGCAGGAATACGACAAAGTGGCCGATGCCATGCAGTCCGTCCGTATGAAAGGGTACGGAGTCGTCTCTCCACAGCTGTCAGACATTGCGCTGGATGAACCGGAGGTGATTAAGCATGGCAGCCAGTATGGAGTCAAGGTGAAAGCATCCTCTCCATCCATCCATATGATCCGCGCCAATATCGAGACAGAGATCGCGCCGATTGTCGGCAGTGAAGAGCAGGCACAGGGATTAAAGGAATACATAAAAGAAGGGCAAAATTCACAGGAAGGAGTCTGGAATACCAATATTTTTGGCAAGACGATCGGGGAACTGATGGAAAATGGCATCAGACAAAAGATTTCGATGATGGACGATGAGAGTCAGATGAAGCTGCAGGATACGATGCAGAAGATTGTGAATGATTCGAATGGGGGGATGGTCTGCATTATTATTTAGGAAAGAGGTTCACCAGAGAATAGCATGTGTTTTCTGGTGAGCCTTTTTATTGTTACGATTCATGGCCGGAAGGTTCTCTGCGCACCTCAGCGGAGAATATTTAGCCTAAGTGCAACTGTGATTTTCTTGCGTCTTGTAAAACCTGTGAAAAGTTGATACCTTTTTCCAAAGCGGCGTTATTAAGCCACACAGGGATGGTGAAGGCTTTTTGACTGATTTTTCAAAATGTTCCTTTGCATATGAAGCCACATCCACAGAAACCATATTGACAAAAGATTCACACATGGGCGCATCAGGGTCAAGTTCTTTTGCAACAGCTTGTGGGTCAATATCTGTTAATTTCGACGGTTTGGGTATATTGTCACCGTCCATTTGGCAAGTATGAAGATAGCCCACTAAACATTCGACGGCCATTTCCATGGATTCTTCGAGGGTATCGCCGCATGTAGATAGCCAGTTAAGATCAGGGAACACTACACAAT
>CANTHI010000083.1 GCA_947653505.1 uncultured Eubacterium sp. | reverse complement strand
TGCTGATTTTATTCTTTAAGGATGTGAAACCGACGCTGGTCGTGGCGTTCAGTATTCCGTTTTCGGTGCTGTTTGCGATACTGATTATGTATTTTTCTGGTATCTCGATCAATATTATGACACTGGCCGGGCTGGGGCTGGCGATCGGTATGCTGGTAGATAATTCGATCGTCGTTATCGAAAATATTTACCGGATACGTAATCATGGAGTATCTGCCCCGCGCTCGGCGGTACAGGGCGCAAAGCAGGTGGCGGGACCGATTATTTCATCGACACTGACGACGATCTGTGTATTTTTGCCGCTGATCTTTACGACCGGACTTGTCGCGGAGCTGATGGTGCCGTTTGCCATGACGATTTCGTATGCACTGACGGCGTCGTTAGTCGTAGCGCTGACGGTTGTACCGACGGCAGGTTCAATTTTACTGAAAAAAACGAAAGAAAAGCGTTATCCGCTGTTTGAAAAAGTGCAGGATTTGTATGGACATATCCTTTCGTTTTGTCTGAAATGGAAGATCGTGCCGCTGGCGCTGTCGATTGCGCTGCTGGTTATCTGCGTCCGTGAAGTGCTGCGCATGGGGATTACGATGCTGCCGGATATGACCGGAGAGCAGATCTCCATCTCGGTAAGTATGCCGGAAGAGACGGAAAAAGAAGACGCGTTTGCGATGGCGGACGAGGTGATGGAGGCGGCGCTTTCGGTAGAAGGCGTGGCAACGGTCGGAGCGATGGACGGCAGCAGTACGGCAGGCATGCTCGGAGCTGGCGCCGGCGGGGAAAATTTCCTGAATTATTCGTTTGCGATTTTGCTGGATGAAGATATTAAGGATGTTTATGAGATCCGTGCAATAGAAAAAGAGCTGGAACAGGCAGTTTCTGATATGGAATGTGAAGTGTCTGTATCCGCTTCGGCGATGGGAGATATGACGGCCATGATGGGAAGCGGACTGTCGCTGAATATTTACGGGGACAGCATGGAAAAGCTGCTGGAGATCAGCGAAGATGTGCAGAAGCTGGTGGAACAGGTCGAAGGATTTGAAAATATTTCGAACGGGCAGGAAGATGGCGCGGACGAGATCCATCTGATGATCAATAAAGACCGCGCGATGAAGCGGGGACTGACGGTGGCCCAGATCTACAGTACGCTGGCATCGAGACTGACGACAGAAAAAGATTCGGTAACGATGAGCGTCGGCGATACGGATATGACAGTACAGATTGTGGACGAGACAGAGCTGTTAAATAAAGACAATCTGCTGGAAATGGAACTGGAAGCGACGACGACAAAGGAAGACGGCACGAGCGAAACAAAGACGTATGAGCTGGGAGATTTTGCAACGCTGGAGTATGGTCAGGGACTGGCATCGGTGTCCCGGGAAAACCAGTCGCATTATATTACTGTTACCGCAGCTACGATGGAAGGCTATAATACGACACTGTTGACAAGAGAGCTGAATAAAAAGCTGAAAGCATACGGGATAGCAGACGGCTATTCCATTGAGATTGGCGGCGAGAGTGACCAGGTCAATGATATGGTATCACAGATGATGCGTCTGATGGCGCTTGGATTTTTATTAATCTATCTCGTTATGGTGGCGCAGTTTCAGAGTCTTCTGTCGCCTTTTATCGTATTGTTTACGATCCCGCTGGCGTTTACCGGAGGTCTGCTGGGGATGCTGGCTTTTGGGGAACAGCTGTCACTGATGAGCCTTCTGGGCTTTACGATTCTGATGGGAACGGTTGTAAATAACGGGATTGTATTTGTAGACTATGTCAATCAGCTGCGGATCGGCGGCATGGGAAGACGGGAGGCCCTGATCGTGACGGGAAAGACCCGTATGCGCCCGATTCTGATGACGGCGCTGACGACGATTTTATCGATGAGTATGATGATTTTCAGCAGAGAGGCAGGAAATTCGATGGGACGCGGGATGGCGATTGTAGTAGTCGGAGGTCTGTTATATGCGACTTTTATGACACTCTTTATTATTCCTGTCATGTATGATATATTTTATAGGAAGCAGCCGCACCAGGTAGATATCGGAGAGGATGATCTGGATGATATTCTGGATGAGGCGCAGGAGTATATGAGTGAAAATGAATGGTCCTGAATCTGAAAGGGAGGAAGAAAGATGGTAAAAGTCGTAAAATTTGGAGGAAGCTCGCTGGCGAGTGCGGAGCAGTTCCGGAAAGTGCGTGAGATTCTGCTGGCAGATAAAAAACGCCGGTATGTGGTGCCGAGCGCACCGGGCAAACGCCATAGAAATGATACAAAGGTAACGGATATGCTCTACGAATGCTATGCGCTGGCAGAGGCAGAGGAGGAATTTAAGCCGCTTCTGCGCAAAATCCGTGCCAGATATAATGAGATTATATCCGGATTAAAAATCAGCCTGAATCTGGATGAGGAATTTAAAAAGATCGAGGAAAAATTCCGCCAGAAGGCAGGCGCTGATTATGCGGCATCCCGCGGGGAATATTTAAACGGGATTATTATGTCGCATTTTACCGGATATGAGTTTATCGACGCGGCGGAGGTGATCCGTTTTGATACGGAAGGGAATTTCGATGCGGATACTACGAACACTATTTTAAAAGAGCGTCTGAAAAAGAGCGAGCGGGCTGTGATTCCGGGATTTTACGGAGCGCAGGAGGATGGCCGTGTCAGGACATTTTCGCGCGGCGGCTCGGATATTACAGGATCGATTGTGGCGAAGGCGTGCAAGGCGGATCTGTATGAAAACTGGACGGATGTATCCGGCTTTCTGATCGCGGATCCAAGAATTATCAAAGATCCAAAGGGAATCAAAGTCATTACTTATAAGGAGCTGCGGGAGCTGGCTTATATGGGCGCGCAGGTGCTGCATGAGGACGCGATCTTTCCGGTACGCAAGGAGGGCATCCCGATTAACATTAAAAATACGAATGCACCGGAGGATTCCGGCACGTTTATCGTAGAGAGCACCTGTCAGAAGCCGGAGTTTACGATTACCGGAATCGCCGGCAAACAGGGCTTTGTGGCCGTGAATATTGAAAAAGATATGATGAACTCCGAGATTGGATTTGGACGCAAGGTACTGGAAGCGTTTGAGGAAAATCAGATTTCTTTTGAACATACACCGTCCGGCATTGATACGTTTACCGTATTTGTGCATCAGGAAGAGTTTGAAGGCAAGGAGCAGAGCGTATTATCCGCCATTCACCGTCTGGCAGAGCCGGACAGCATTGATCTGGAGGCGGATCTGTCGCTGATCGCGGTCGTAGGGCGCGGGATGAAAAGTACGCGCGGTACGGCAGGCCGGATCTTTTCGGCGCTGGCGCATGCAAACATCAATGTCAAAATGATCGATCAGGGTTCTTCAGAGCTGAATGTTATTATTGGCGTCAGCAATGATGACTTCGAACAGGCGATTAAGGCCATTTATGATATTTTTGTGGAGACAAGGCTGTAGGCGGGCTTGTGATCTTTGTTTTAGATGTTTTAGGAAAGAAGGAAATAATATGGAATGGAACCGGATCGTATTAAAGGAAGATTCAAAATCTCTGCTGCGGCTGAATTACTGGCCATTTGTGCTGGTAGCGTTCATTCATGCGGTAGTGGCCGGCAGCAGTGCGGGCAGAAGCAGCAGTTCAGGCGCTGTGAAAAACTGGCAGAATCTGCATGGAGACGGTTATTATGGATATGACGGATATGGGATGGTGAAGGATCTTGTCAGTGCCATACTGCCGTTTCTTGGAATGGCTCTTGTGACGGTATTTGGTATGTGGCTGTTAATGATCGTGCTCAATATCTTTGTGATGCATCCGATTGAAATCGGGTGTAAACGGTATATGATTCTGGCACGCAGCATAAAGCCGGAGTTTTCAGAAATGGCGTTTGTATTTAAAAACTGTTATGCCAATGTTGTAAAGACGATGTTTCTCAGAAATCTGTACATTGTGTTATGGTCGCTGCTGTTTCTGATTCCGGGAATTGTAAAGTCTTATGAATACAGGATGATACCTTATCTGATGGCAGAATATCCGGACATGGCTTCGGATGAAGCGTTCCGGATCAGCAGGGAGATGATGATGGGAAATAAGTGGGAAGCGTTTGTGCTGGATCTGTCATTTATCGGATGGAATATTCTCTCAGCGCTGACGCTCGGGCTGACCGGTATCTTTTATTCCGGACCTTATCAGATGCTGACAAATGCGGCGCTGTATCTGACATTAAAAAAGACGCATCCAAGCTTTGGTTATGTGCAGCCGGATGATAATTATTATTTTCAGAAGTAGTTATTGTGACAGGAAGATGGTACAGTCTGTAATATATTTCCCTTGTGTTTGCCTTTATTGGCAATTTACAAGGGAAAGTGTGATCTGATAATTGAAAGCGGCATCTGCTTTTTAGCAGCTGCCGCTTATCATATATATAATCTGCAAAAATAGTTATTACCGCATCTGTCTGATTCTCTCTGCGATATAGTTTTCCAGAGCAGAGCCGGTCCGTTCCAGACCCAGCTTGCTGCTGTTGATGCATACGTCATAATATCTGGAGTCGCCCCAGCGGAAGCTGGAGTGACGGTTGTGATACTGCTTTCTTTTTTTGTCATGCCGGCGGATTTTGGCGATGGCTTCGGATTCGTCCAGATGATAGACCTGCTGAATCCGGTCAATTTTAGCCAGCTCGTCTCCGACGACAAAGATCGAGATCAGTCCCTTGTGGCCGCTGAGTACGGTCTCAGCACAGCGCCCGACAATGACAAAGGACTCACCGCTTTCTGCTTTTTTCCTTATATAATCAAACTGCATTTCGGCCAGTATTTCTTCCATCGAATTGGAGAATGCGCCGACTCTTCTGGAAAGAAACGCATTTCTCGGCTTTTCGTCATATTTTTCCAGAACTTCGACCTGCATATTATTTTCATTTGCAATCTCATCCAGAATATGTCTGTCATAAAAATTCAGGTTATGGTCTCTGGCGATCTTTTCGGCCATTACATGACCGCCGCTGCCAAATTCACGGCTGACTGAGATAATTGTTTGTGCCATAAAAATCTCCTTTCTATCGTTAACAGTAACGGATGAAAATAATTACCATAGATACTGCAACAACGATAATCGTTGCCGGAGCCGCGGATTTGCAGTATCTGCCCCATCCGATGACATAACCGTTTTTGGCGGCTACCGATGTGCCTACGACATTTGCGGAGGCTCCGATCGGGGTACCGCTGCCGCCGATATCTGTTCCCATAGAAAGCGCCCAGGCAAGGGTCTCCAGATCAACGCCCTGTGTTGCTGCCAGACTCTTAATGACAGGAATCATCGTTGCAGCAAACGGAATATTATCTACAAATGCACTTGCAATGGCAGACACCCAGATAATGATCGCGATCATCAGTTTCAGATTGCCTTTGCTGGCTTTTCCTATGTATCCGGCAATGATTTCCAGAATACCAGTCTGCTCCAGACCGCCGACAACCATAAACAGGCCGATAAAAAATAACAGTGTCTTGTAGTCGACTTTGGATAACAGTTCCCTGATGTATTTTGCAAAGGCAAGCAGTGTAATGATCGTAATGAGCGTTCCGATAAATGCTACGGTAAGGCCGGTCTGCGCATGTGTGACGAGTAGCACGACCGCGCATGCGAAAATGATACAGCTGAGTGTAAAATCTTTTTTATTTTTGATCGCTTCTTTTGGATCCGGCATGGAGCCTGTATCCACGACTTTTTTCTCTGCCTCTTCCAGTTCTTTATGAAACACCAGGAAGAAATAGACAATAACCAGAATCAGGCTGATGCCGGCCATTAGTCCGGTGTTGGTTAAAAAATCGCTGAAAGAGTATCCTAAGGAGGTCCCGATGATAATGTTAGGCGGATCTCCGCACATCGTCGCCGAACCGCCCAGATTCGCACAAAAGATCTCGGACAGGATCATGGGAATGGGGTTAAATTTCAGCAGCTTTGCAAGCTCCACAGTTACCGCGGCCAGAAACAGGATAACGGTAATACTGTCGATAAACATTGCCAGAAATGCGGACATGATCATAAAGGCAATAAACAGCGGGATTGGTTTGTAGTTGACCAGTTTTGCAAGACGCATACACAGCCAGCGGAAAAATCCTGCTTTTGCCATGCCCTCTACCATGACCATCATACCGGCGATAAAAATAATAGTTGCCCAGTTGATACCGCTGGATGATTCTGCGGATTCACCAGCAGCATACCAGAAATCCAGCGTAAAGATACTGCGCAGATTCAGCGTTTCCATAATAGCGTCGGGACTGCGCATGACAATGCCAAATACGACTGCCAGCGTCAGCACGCCGCAGCCGAGTGTCACAAAATGACGTTCGATCTTATCCAGTACGATCATAAGAAACATGATGACAAAGATCGCTGCTGCTAAAATTTGTGCGAGTAACATTTGAATTGTGCCTCCTAACTGTTGAATGTAAAATGTGAATAAAAATAATAAAATAATTGTGAATTTATTATCAAAAGAAGTTTATCACTATAAAAAAAAAAGTCAATAGTTACCTATAGAAAAAACAACCAAAAAGGGTGCTCAGATTCTGCTAAAATTGACAAAAATAAAAAATACAGTATTCAAATGATAATTTTTTGTATAAAAAAGCAAAAACAGGGTGTACAACTTGAAATGAATGTACTAAAATATACCATAGAGTAGCTGGCGTATTGCAAAAGAACAAACAGGAGGTATTTGTAATGATGAATTCAGATGCAACGCTTCGTATGTATCTGCAGTATTATGAAAAAGAGATTAATCTGACAAAACTGGCAGAAAAAGCTTATCGTGAGGCCAGTGCCAGATGTTCCGGGCCGATTCAGAATATGCAGGTATATATCAAGCCGGAAGATGGGCGGGCATATTATGTAGTGAATGGGGGATTTCAGTCGTTTATAAATTTGTGGGATTCAAACCGTGACGGCAGCGACCGCGGGTTAAGCGGCGAGATCAGCTGGATGGATGGAGTAACGCACATGATTTTTGAATACCGGGGGCATCAGTGTGACTGTGACAGTATTATAGACCGTGTAGTGGAAAAATTTACGAATATCCATTCTGTCAAAAAGGTGCATGAGATTGAGATATACATACGTCAGGAACACGAAGCTGCATACTATGTGATCGATGGGCGGCATACGGGCTCGGTATCCATGTTTGGATAAATGCGGGAATATGCATGCAGGAATATGATAGAAAGACTGGTGTCAGGAAAGCTGCAGGAGCAGGACATACGTTTAAGATAAATGTGAGATAGAAAATATGAGATAGAAATGGAGAGTTTATAAAAATGGCTTGGTATGACAGTGCTGTATTTTACCAGATTCACCCGCTCAGTCTTTGCGGATGTGAGCACGAAAGTACGGATACGCAGGGTTCCCGTTTTGCAGAGCTGGCAGAATGGGCCGGGCATGCGAAAAAAATGGGGTGTAACTCCATCTATATCGGGCCCGTATTTCAGTCGGATACACATGGCCACGGGATCACGGATTATCGTAAGATTGACAGCAGGCTGGGTACAAATGAAGAGTTTAAAAACTGGGTGGCGCAATGCCACAGCATGGGATTACGTGTGATTGTCGATACGGTGTTTAATCATGTAGGACGCGGATTTTTTGCATTCCGCAATCTGGAACGGAATGGAAAGCAGTCACCTTATAAGGACTGGTTTTCCAATGTGAATTTTACCGGAAACAATTCGTACGGGGACGGGTTCAGCTATGAGAACTGGGGCGGTTATCAGCGGCTGGTAAAGCTGAATATCCTCAGTCCGTGGCTGCACGACTATCACTTTGATACCGTCCGGTTCTGGATCAGTGAGTTTGATATTGACGGAATCCGTATCAATGCCATTGATGAAATGGACTATGATTTTATAAAAGAGCTGCGAAAAAACGCACAGAGTATCAAGCCGGATTTCTGGCTGATGGGCGAGCTCATGGACGAGGAATACGGCCGCTGGGTCAATGATAAGATGCTGCACAGCGCGGCAAATCATGATCTGCAGAAAAAGTTTGTGCAGGCGCATAACAACGGGGACTATCCGCTGATCGCGCGCTCAGTCCGCGAGATCAATGACCAGTGTCCGTATGCGAAGCTGTATACTTATGTGGACAACCACGATGATTCGCGTATTTATGAAAGATTAAACAATCAGGAGCACCGCCGGCTGATCGCGCTGATGCAGTATACGCTGTACGGGATCCCGGCTCTGTACTGCGGCTCGGAGTTTTCCATGCCACGGGAAGCAGGCGGCGGGGAGGATGAAAATACGAGAACGCCGCTTCGGCTGTCCGATTATAAGGATTCCTATGAAAAGGATGAGATTACCAGACTGCACTGTCTGCTTGGCAGGGCGAACCAGCAGTTTCCAGAGCTGTTTTTCGGTCATTATCAGGAAATGATGGTTTCGCAAAAACAGTTTATTTATGCCAGGGTGTTACGGAAAAAAGCAATGGTCGTCGCGGTCAACTGCGACAGCAGTCCGCTGGAGCTGGAAATCCCGCTGTCGCGGCATGTAAAACAGGCAGTCGATGTTCTGGACGCAGCAGTCTGTCAGGGGAACGAAGCAAAAGCGGGTCTGGATCTTTCCGGCTGCGCACGGCTGCCAGTCGGAGAAAAAGTACTGCGCCTAAAGCTTCCTGCAAATGGCGGAAAGCTGATCCGCCTGACGGATTAACGCAGGCATTTCGTATGGAAGATGACTTCATATGAGGAGCAGATTTTGTCAGCGATACATACGATCAGCGCAGCGCGGCATTTTGGAAAGTGAAACAGCGTCAGCGGCCACATGTGGCTTTCGATAATATTACGCTCCACGGGCGTCAGCGTATAATGCGCTGACGCATTTTTTAGTGCAATTGCCGGATGATGCAGGCCGTGCAGCCGTCCGATATATCCGTTTTCATGCCAGTCATACAGATAAAAATCGTGCAGAAACGCACCACGCACAAGCTCTCTGGATGATGCGCCAAGATGCAGCCTGCGGTTCAGATAATAGCTGAGCCGGACGACACTGAGAACGTGGTCATAGGTCGAAATGGTACCGTGCTGGATACAGCGCTTCATCAGGGCGGACTGGGGTGTATGCAGAAGGCCATGCAGATGGCGGTGGATTTCTTTTTGTTCCTGTCGGGTCAGTTTCATTATGCGGGCTCCTTTCTGGTGAGGTCTGGTGATTATTTTTTATCATTTATTTTTTCCTGTTTTTCACCGCTGTTTTTCCTGTCAAAAGAAAGCATATGTTTCATGCGGCTGCCAAGCTCACTGTAGGAAACGCGCCGGAAAGATGCTAAAGAACGCAGCGCTCTCGTCTGCACCCGGTTCATGGTCAGCAGCGTTTTCTTTAGTTCTTCGCTGGTCCGGTGTTCCCTAAACTCTTCGAATGAAATCTTTTCCCTGATCGTACAGATTCCTTCGGAAATATTGTGCTTTGTGTTCTCGATAAAGGTATCATATTTTTCAGATATTTGCGAGTCGATGGCATACATGGCAGCTTCCAGCTTGACGTTAATCTGAGCCAGTGAGTCTGCAGTAAGGGCGCAGTCCGCGGCAAATATAGCCATAAACAACAGCGCAATCAGCTCCTGCAGATCCAGCGGGAGCGGTGCGGTCAGCATCGAGACATATGGGTGGAGGCCATACAGGACAATCCATCCGGCAAAACCAAAGCCGAGGGAACAGGACAGGCAGATCCGGCCTTTCAGATTAAACGGCAGACTGCTGTAATCCCACCAGACCGCATGGAACAGCCGCTCAGTGGTATAGGAGGTCACATATTCCAGTACGGCAGAACCAAGCATACACGCAAAAAATACGGATTTTGCATCCGGCAGTCTGCTGCAGAGCAGCACATCCAGCACGGCGCCGACACCATAAATCGGACAGTATGGACCGGTCAGCATGCCGCGGTTGTCCCATTTTAATTTTTTAATGCTGCAAAAGGCTGTTTCGTAGATCCAGCCTGTTATACTATATAAAATAAACCATATAAACAGTGTGACTGTATGCATAAAAACCTCCGGTGATGGGACTGGCGTGGCAGTCCGTTGGCAGATGATAAAGTCTGTGGGATATTATAGCACTTATTCCGGGAAAGTACAAATGATTGTTGCGTCCGCTCCAGAATGCGGGAAGTCCTGATCGGGGCAGACCGGAACAGTATAGATTGGCCTCCCGGACGCTGGATGAGGGAAGCGGACCTGTTTCATTGTTCCGGTTTCCAGAATGTAAGAAGCTCTAAATATTCTGCATCTACACTGTGGTACCGGACGGACGCGGCACCTGGTTCGCTTCTGGCGTTCCGCCAGCAGCTAAAGGTGCCGCTTCGGCTTCGCCGCCTGTGTATCGCGCAGAATACCAAGAGCTTCTAACATTCTTCCAAAGTCACAATGAAACAGGTCCGCTTCCCTCATC
>CANTHI010000082.1 GCA_947653505.1 uncultured Eubacterium sp. | reverse complement strand
TATCGGAGAAAAAGACAAGTAAGTTTGTTAGATTATTTATTTACAGTTCCTTAGCTGGGAGAGGGTGAAAAGCCACAGGCAGACCCCGGAAAAATATTCCTCAAAAAAAATATAAAAAAAATTTGACAAAATGATTACAAAGTGTTAGAATGCAATCGTAATAAAGTTGTAACAAATGTAATAAAAAATGGATAAAATAAATAAATGCGTAATTAAGAAATAAAATTTTATTCATGGAAAAAACGGAGGTTTATTATTATGCGAGGAAATAAGAGACTGGCACAAGGAATAGCGGTTGCTGGTGCAACGGGAGTACTTGTTTGTACAGTTACCTTTTCCCAACCACAGATAATGCGGACCGAAGAAACTATCCAGATCACAGAAAATAAGACGGCAGGCATTATGGCAACATTAAATTCAGCGGCAAAACAGGATGATGGCATGGAACAGGGGTTGTCCATTGCAAAGCATGACGCGGACATGGTTTCATCAGCGTATCCAGTTTCTGAACTGAATATTAATACCTGGGCAGATGATGCAGTGACGCCTGAAAAAAGAAATATATCTGTTCCTTTAGAAGGAAGTACATCCGTATCAGATATCATAAACAATAATAAAGAAACAGAGAATAAAAATACAGAAAAGACGAATGCGGATCAGAGTAATACCGATACGAACGCATCAGAGAAAAGTAAATCCAAACAGAAAAATAACAAAAAATCAGATAAAGAAAAAACGACTGCAGATAAAAAAAAGCAGGCAGACACAGATTCCGCTAAAAAGTGGAAAAACAAGCTGATGGCAAAAGTCGATGACAGTTTAAATATACGGGAAGCATCCAGTGAGGATTCTGCAGTCATTGGTAAACTGCGCAAAGGGGATGCTGCTAAGGTTGTAAAAAAAGGAAAAGAGTGGACGAAAATTAAATCTGGCTCAGTAACAGGTTATGTAAAAAATGAGTATTGTGTATACGGTGCAAAAGCTTATAAATATGCAAATAAAATCTGTAAGACGTATGCAACTGTACAGGCGGACGGACTCCGTATCCGTCAGAAAGCGAATGAAGATTCGATTGCATTAGAAGCAGCATTTAAAGGTGATAAGCTGCTTGTAAATGAAAAGGCAAAAAAGAAAGATGGATGGGTCGTTGTAAAACTGAACGATCTTAAGGGATATGTGTCGGAGGATTATGTAAAAGTAGGTCTTGGAGTCGGAGAAGCAATTTCGATCGAAGAAGAACAGGCAATGCTTGCGGCACAGAGAAAAGCAGAGCAGGCATCGCTTCGCAGTGTATCTTCTTCAGGAAGTACGGCTGCATCCAGCGCATCCGCCGTTTCATCCAGTGATCTGACACTGCTTTCTGCAATTATTTTTTGTGAGGCAGGCGGAGAGAGCTATGCCGGACAGGTAGCTGTAGGTGCAGTTGTATTAAATCGTGTGCGAAGCTCGTCATTCCCAAATAATATTTCTGACGTTGTCTATCAGAGCGGACAGTTTTCACCAGTGGCGAACGGCGCTCTGGCACGGGCTCTTTCTAACGGCAATTACCAGCACTGTATTTCTGCGGCACAGGCGGCGCTTGCAGGGAGTGATAACACGGGAGGAGCAAAATTTTTCCATCGTGTGAACGGAGCCGCCGGGCTTGTGATTGGAAATCATGTATTTTATTAAGAGAAGTCAGGCGGAAAATCAAAATAGGTGTATTTTGAAAATCATATATTTTATTTTGAAAGTGAAATATTTAAGAGAAAAGACTGCTGTATGGAGAAGTACAGTGGTCTTTTTTTATAAGAAAAATTCAGTTAATATTTTACAGTATCTTATGGGAACAGTTTCAACCGGTGCCTGGATCCTGTAAAACATAACATTTTAGTAACGTTTTTTATGAATAATCGCATGTTTGGGCGTTTTCACGGTTGTAAATCGAGTTTAATTATAGTATGATAAAGAAAATTTATAGACATTCCAGGATTTTTGGAAGTCTGCAGCAGAACGTCTGCCTGTTAAAAAGCAGCCGTTCAGAGGAAAGGAGGAATGCAAATGGAAGCATTGGCTGCTGCAGCGGTCCTTGTGGTCATAATACTGATGATTGCAGTATCGTGTATTAAAATTGTGCCGCAGGCTCATGCAGCTGTTATTGAAAGGCTTGGTGGCTACCTTGCTACATGGGGTGTCGGGATTCATTTTAAGGCACCATTTATTGACAGGGTTGCTAAGAGAGTACTGCTCAAGGAGCAGGTTGTCGATTTTCCACCGCAGCCTGTCATTACAAAAGATAACGTAACGATGCAGATTGATACAGTTGTATATTTTCAGATCACGGATCCAAAGCTGTTTGCGTATGGTGTGGAAAATCCGATTATGGCGATTGAAAATCTGACAGCGACAACGCTGCGTAATATTATCGGTGATCTGGAGCTGGATGAAACACTGACTTCCAGAGAAACGATCAATACGAAAATGCGTGCCTCTCTGGATGTGGCAACAGATCCGTGGGGAATCAAGGTCAACCGTGTCGAGTTAAAAAACATTATTCCGCCGCAGGCTATACAGGATGCGATGGAAAAACAGATGAAAGCAGAACGTGAGAGACGTGAGGCAATCTTAAAAGCAGAAGGGGAGAAAAAATCTACCATTCTTGTTGCAGAGGGGAAAAAGGAATCTGCGATTCTGGATGCAGAAGCGGAAAAACAGGCGGCGATCCTGCGTGCGGAAGCACGTAAGGAAGCTATGGTCCGTGAGGCAGAAGGACAGGCGGAGGCAATTCTGAAAGTACAGCAGGCAAATGCAGACGGTCTGCGTTTTTTGAAAGAGGCGGCTCCGGATGCAGCTGTTTTACAGTTAAAGAGTCTGGAAGCATTTATAAAGGCTGCAGATGGAAAGGCGACAAAGATCATCATTCCATCAGAGATCCAGAGTATCGCTGGATTGGCTAAATCCATTGTTGAAGTTGGGACAGAGAAAAATCAGGTAACAGACAGATGACTGATTTCAATGGTGGCAGGAGTAGGAAAATCCTATTCCTGCCACTCCCCGTTTATCAATTATTTAATTTTTATGTAGTTGTGTTTATATTTATGTGGAACTATTTTCCATACAGATGAATGTAAATGAGCGCTTTATGAATATGAAAAGAAAGGTGGAACTTATGATGAACCTGCAGGGCAGACATTTTTTAAAGCTGCTTGATTATACGCCAGAGGAGATTTTATATCTGATTGATCTTTCGGCTGAGCTTAAACAAAAAAAGAAAAATAAAGTAGCACATCAGGAGCTGTCTGGGAAAAATATTGCATTGATTTTTGAAAAGACAAGTACAAGGACACGCTGTTCCTTTGAAGTGGCGGCACATGATCTTGGTATGCATGTAACCTATCTGGATCCGTCAGCTTCCCAGATCGGGAAAAAGGAAAGCATCGCTGATACTGCCAGAGTGCTTGGCAGAATGTTTGACGGAATCGAATATCGCGGGTTTGGACAGGAAATTGTAGAAGAGCTTGCGAAGTATGCGGGTGTACCTGTGTGGAATGGCCTGACGAATGAATTTCATCCGACACAGATGATTGCGGATATGCTTACGATTAAGGAGCATCTGGGCAGGCTGAAGGGTGTTAAATTTGTGTACATGGGAGATGCCAGATATAATATGGGAAATTCGCTGATGGTGACGTGTGCGAAGCTTGGTATGGATTTCACGGCGTGTACGAATAAAAAGTATTTTCCGGATGAAAAGCTGATAACGGTCTGTAAGGAGATTGCGGCACAGACAGGTGCAAGGCTGTCCTTTACGGAACACGTTCAGGAAGCAGCAGCGAACGCAGATGTGATATATACAGATGTATGGGTATCAATGGGGGAACCAGAGGAGGTGTGGAAAGAAAGGATCGCTGATTTAAAACCATATCAGGTGAATGCAGATGTGATGGCAGCAGCAAAGGAAGATGCGGTATTTATGCATTGTCTGCCGGCATTCCATGATTTGAAGACGACGATCGGACAGCAGGTATTTGAGAAATTCGGGTTACAAGAGTTAGAGGTTACGGACGAGGTATTTGAAAGCGGCAGGTCGGTTGTATTTGACGAAGCGGAAAATCGTATGCATAGTATCAAAGCAATCATGTATGCAACAATGCCACACTGAAAAAACCAGAAGCCTGTAACTGCTTTTGGGAACCGTGTATTCTGTGATATCAGACGCAACAGCGATATTTTTGAATATGCAGATGGCTCCTGTATAAGAAATGGGGTAGAGCGAAATGAAGGCAGAAATACTAGCGGCACTTAGGGCATCAGATGGTTATGTATCCGGACAGGATTTGTGCGGAAAGTTCGGAGTATCCCGCACAGCGATCTGGAAGGCAGTCAACCAGCTGAAACAGGCAGGATATGAGATCGAGGCAGTTCAAAACCGTGGATACCATATTGTGTCCACACCGGATATCCTGAGTGAAAACGAATTAAGAAGTATCCGTAAGACTGAATGGCTTGGAAACAAAATTTATTATGAAGCGGAGATGGATTCTACCAATACAAAAGCGATGAAGCTTGCAGAAGAGGGCGCTCCGCATGGCACCATCGTAGTGACCGACCATCAGAAAAACGGGCGGGGACGCAGAGGAAGAACATGGGAATCACCGGCAGGAGAGGCGATTGCAATGACATTCCTGTTAAGGCCAAAGATCGATCCGAATAACGCATCTATGCTGACGCTGATAGCAGCTATGGCAGTAGCGAGGGGAATAGAAGATGAGACGGGACTGAAAGCGGGCATTAAATGGCCCAATGATGTAATTATTAATCGTAAAAAGGTCAGCGGCATACTGACGGAAATGAGCGCACAGGCTGATTATGTCAACCATATTGTAGTTGGTATCGGGATTAATGTACATATCGGGGAGTTTCCGGAAGAATTGAAAGATATGGCAACATCGATCTTTATGGAACTGGGACTCAAAATTAACCGGGCAGCATTAATCGAACGGATTTGCGAATATTTTGAAGCGTATTTTGAAGTATTTCTCCAGACAGAAGATTTATCTGCCATATCAAAGCAGTATGACGCTTATATGGTAAACCGGAATCAGCCGGTAAAGGTGCTGGATCCAAAAGATTCTTATGAAGGAACGGCGCGGGGCATTACTACCAGAGGAGAACTGCTGGTAGATACCTGGGAATCCAGAAGGCTGGTATCATCCGGAGAAGTATCTGTGCGTGGGATATCTGGTTATTTATAAGGAGCAATATGTATCAGGACGAAGTTGTATTGTGCGGTTCCAGCGCATACACGAAAAAATTTTACCTGAATGAGGATTTTGAAAATCTTCCAGAGCAGATCAAAAATGATTTGAAAATTCTGTGTGTATTGTATACGGAGGATGTGGGTGGTACGCTGCAGCTCGTATTTAATCAGGAGGGCAGTCTGTTATTTCGTACAGAATGTGAGGAAAATGATTTTTTGTATGACGAAATTGGAAGCGTATTAAAGATGAAACAGCTTCAGCAGACGAAACAGGATCTATTCGAAGCGTTGGAAATATTTTATAAAGTATTTTTTCTGGGAGAGGAGTTCGAGGAGGACCAGGGATGTTATTAGTAACGGATGTAGGAAATTCAAATATTACGTTAGGTGTATTTGATGGAGCGAAACTGGAGGCTACGTTTCGTCTGACGACGAAAATACTGCGTACTTCAGACGAGTATGGGATTGTTCTGCGCAACCTCTTGCAGCACAGTCAGATAGAAGTAAAAGATATTCTGGCCGTTGTGATATCTTCGGTCGTACCGAACGTTATGCATTCGCTGACAAGCGCTATTATTAAATATATCCATGTAACTCCGCTGATTGTGGCACCGGGAATCCGGACAGGAATCCGGATTGCAACGGAAAATCCGAGACAGATTGGTGCGGATCGTATTGTGGATGCGGTAGGGGCATATGGTTTGTATGGAGGTCCGGTCATTGTAATTGATTATGGCACAGCAACTACGTATGATCTGGTAGATGCATCTGGTGCATTTACCGGAGGTGTGATCGCACCCGGGATTCGAACTTCTGCAAAGGCGTTGTGGGAAGAGGCCGCAAAGCTTCCGGAAATAGAGATTTGTAAACCGAAAAGTATTCTTGCTCAGGAAACGATCAGCAGTATGCAGGCAGGACTTGTATACGGGCAGATTGGCCAGACAGAGTACATTATCAGACATATGAAGGAAGAATTTCCTGATGAAAATATCAAAGTCGTGGCCACCGGAGGGCTGGGCAAGACGATAGCATCCGAAACAGATTCTATAGATATTTATGATCCGAATCTGACTTTGCATGGGATGCGGCTTATATACGAAAAGCAAAAATAAAGGGATTAGAGAAAAAGAAAAACGTATAGGGAATACGCAATGGAACAATTAAAAATAGGGAATATTAAATTAAAAAACAATTTGATTCTGGGTCCAATGGCAGGTGTAACAGACCTGCCATTTCGTCTGCTATGTGCCGAACAGGGCGCTGGTCTGGTATGTATGGAAATGGTCAGCGCAAAAGGAATATTATATCATAACAAAAATACAGAAGCGCTGCTTCAGATCAGTGAGAAGGAACATCCGGTATCCCTGCAGTTTTTTGGGGCCGATCCGGATATTATGTCTGAAATGGCAAAAAAGATCGAGGATCGTCCATTTGATATTCTGGATATTAATATGGGCTGTCCTGTGCCAAAAGTAGTAAATAATGGTGAAGGCTCCGCATTGATGAAGCAGCCGGTGTTAGCTGGCAGGATTATAGAAAAAATAGTGAACGCAATTCAGAAACCGGTGACTGTAAAAATCCGCAAAGGCTTTGATGAGGCGCATGTCAACGCCGTGGAACTGGCGCATGTGGCACAGGAGTCCGGCGCGGCGGCCATTGCGGTACATGGCAGAACAAGAGAACAGTATTATTCCGGTCAGGCGGACTGGAATATCATCTGTCAGGTAAAACAGGCAGTATCCATACCAGTGATTGGAAATGGAGATCTGCGGACTGCACAGGATGTCTTAAATATGAAAGAACAGACAGGCTGCGATGGCTTTATGATTGCCAGAGGGGCACAGGGAAATCCCTGGATATTTTCGCAGATATTAAAAACGATGCAGACAGGAGAGGAAGCCGGTATGCCCACAAATGCGCAGGTTGCCAAAATGGTGCTGCGGCATGCAAAGATGCAGCTGGAACTGAAAGGCACTTATACGGGGATCAGGGAAATGCGTAAGCATGCGGCATGGTATACTGGTGGTTACAGACATGCATCCAGATTGCGCCGTGAGCTGAATGGAGTGGAGAGTTATGAACAGCTGGAGGAGCTGATGGGAAGGTTTGCGGAATTACAGAGTTGAGGAGAATCACGCATGCAGGCAATCCAAGATGTTTCGTATAGAGACAATAAAATTGTTTGTAAGGGATATCTGATAGAAAATACTCATCAGAGCTGTTTTTTTGCATATAATCTTAGAAAAAGACAAGGCGGACAGGATGATTTGTTATTCAGAAGATTGCGGGCATGGATAGGACAAGGCCGGAATCGGAATTATACGCTGGATATTGAGGATGATCTTCAGATTGAAAACGGGAATGGAAAGGAATTGTTTTCACCGTATACTTACCGGAATCCATTGATCCTGTATATGAAAAAAATCATAGCTGATGTGATCAGCCAGAAAAATATATCATATCAGAGACTGGAATTAATCGTCATTGATGCGGAGGAAGACAGGGAACAGGATGCGGATGATATCCAGAACATTCTTTATGAAATGGGACAGAGACTGAATTATCTGCTGCTCGTAACTGACAGACCTGACAGATACCAGACATTCACCGATGAAATGTATGAAGAGAACGGTCTGATCGTACAGCAGATATCAAAATCTGCATGCAGACAGGCACGGGGAAATGTCGTTCTGGATTTTGAACGCAGCAGTTATTTGGAAAAAAACGCGGTCTGCTTAAACGCAATTTATCTTCCCATTTATAAAAGACCGTGGGAAATCAGCGAAAACCTTGACATTCTCGTGCCCGTTGGTTATAATACTTTGGTTGTAGATGGTATCCTTCCAGCAGACTGGCAGGAGCAAAGTTATATGAGCGAAAGAGATCGATTGGATCGGGAATTCAGGAAAGGTTGAGAGGCATGGAAAAGAAAAATATTTTAACTTACGAAGGCTTACAGAAACTGGAAAATGAATTACAGGATTTGAAACTGGTAAAACGAAAAGAAATTGCTCAGAAAATTAAGGAAGCCAGAGAACAGGGGGACTTATCCGAGAATGCCGAATATGACGCGGCTAAAGATGAGCAGCGCGACATCGAGGCACGTATTGAAGAATTGGAAAAAATTCTGAAAAACGCAGAAGTCGTGGTAGAAGAAGAAGTAGATCTGGATAAAATCAACGTAGGCTGCCTGGTAAAAATCCTGGATTGTGAATTTGACGAAGAATTAGAATATAAGATCGTAGGGTCAACAGAAGCAAACAGCTTAAAAGGCAAGATCTCAAACGAATCTCCAGTAGGACGTGCACTGCTCGGACATCAGATCGGGGATGTCGTGGACGTAGAGACACAGGCAGGCATTTTACAATATAAAGTATTAGAAATTCAAAGATCAAACGTGTAAGCGCAGCGGAGGAAACAAAAATGGCCGGACAGCAGAATCAGGACCTGAATCAGTTATTGAGGGTCCGCCGTGAAAAATTACAGGAACTGCAGGAAAATGGAAAAGATCCATTTCAGATAACAAAATATGATGTGACACATCACAGCCAGCAGATCAAAGATCATTACGATGAACTGGAAAATCAGGAAGTGGCAGTTGCCGGACGCATGATGTTCAAACGTGTGATGGGAAAGGCATCTTTTTGCAATATTCAGGATCTGCAGGGAAATATTCAGGTATATGTGGCAAGAGACGATATTGGAGAAGACAGCTACAAAGATTTTAAAAAATACGACGTTGGCGATATTTTAGGAATCAAAGGCAAAGTATTTAAAACAAAAACCGGAGAAATTTCCATACATGCAGGCGAAGTGATTCTCCTTTCCAAAAGTCTGCAGATTCTTCCGGAAAAATACCACGGACTGACAGACACCGATATCAGATACCGTCAAAGATATGTCGATCTGATTATGAATGCAGATGTCAAAGATACATTTATCAAACGTTCCAGAGTAATCAGTGCGATCCGTCGTTATCTGGATACGCAGGATTTTATGGAAGTCGAGACACCAATGCTCGTATCCAACGCAGGTGGTGCAGCAGCAAGACCATTCGAAACACATTTTAACGCATTAAACGAAGATCTGAAGCTTCGTATTTCACTGGAATTATATTTAAAGAGACTGATTGTAGGCGGTCTGGAGCGTGTATACGAGATTGGGCGTGTATTCCGCAACGAAGGACTGGACACGAGACATAATCCGGAATTTACACTGATGGAATTATACCAGGCCTATACCGATTACAATGGCATGATGGATCTGACTGAAAATCTGTACCGTTACGTTGCGAAAGAAGTAACAGGTTCAGAAGTGCTGACTTATGGAGAGCATACGATCGATTTGTCGAAGCCATTTGAACGGATTACAATGGCAGACGCGGTGAAAAAGTATGCCGGAGTGGATTTTCATGAAATACATTCTACGGAAGAGGCGAGAAAACTGGCCGATGAGCATCACGTCGAATACGAAGACAGGCATCAGAAAGGAGATATTCTGAGTCTTTTCTTTGAGCAGTTTGCAGAAGAGCATCTGATCCAGCCGACGTTTGTTATGGATCATCCGGTGGAAATATCGCCGTTAACGAAGAAAAAGCCGGATGATCCGGAATATGTCGAGCGGTTTGAGTTTTTCCTGAATGGCTGGGAAATGGCGAATGCTTATTCGGAGCTGAATGATCCGGTTGATCAGCGGGAGAGATTTGAAGCGCAGGAAAAGGCTTTTGCGGCTGGGGATGAGGAAGCGAATCATACGGATGAGGATTTTCTGAATGCTTTGAATATTGGAATGCCACCGACTGGCGGAATTGGATTTGGGATTGACCGGATGGTTATGATAATGACTAATTCGATGGCGATTCGGGATGTTTTGTTGTTCCCGACGATGAAGTCGTTGGACAAATAAAGCCAGTGTTTATGCGGGTTTGCGGCACTTTCATTAAAGGTTTGACATCAATTTGACATCAAATTTTACATCTTTTGGTGGACTAATTTGGACTTATACGGTATGTTTTAGAAATTTGAACCTTTCAAAACTTAATAGTTGAATGCTATTAAAAGGACATTTTCCAAGATGCGGAGAGTGTCCTTTTTCTGTTGTTATGGTTAAAAATCAGAAAAATTAAAGGAGGGTTCAGAGATGAACAACACAGCGTTAAGAGCAGGGGCGCAGAGCGCCGACAACACACACATGG
>CANTHI010000081.1 GCA_947653505.1 uncultured Eubacterium sp. | reverse complement strand
TACCTTTACCGCCCTCGTTTTCCGTTCCTGCGCTTTCTGCACTTTTGCGCCTGCTTTTTAAGCAGCACTCCCGAAGAAAAATCCTGCGTACTATTTAAAAGTTATTTATTTACAGTTCCTAATGGAGAAATTTACAAAAGATTTATAATATTTCTCGCACGAAATGGTTTTGCAAATGGAAAAAGTATGATAAAATAAATCGTTATAAGTGGCATTATCAGCAATGATTGGCAAAAAGGAGAAAATATGGAAAAATCAAAAGTATATTATACCTCATTTAAAACGAGTGAACACGAAAACCTCCTTCAGAAGCTTCGCAGACTGATGATTACGGCAGGGATGAAGCAGATTGATTTTACAGACAAATACACAGCGATAAAGATACATTTTGGAGAATATGGTAATCTGGCGTTTTTGAGGCCGAATTATGCGAAGGTTATGGCAGATCTGGTTAAAGAATGTGGGGGAAAGCCGTTCCTGACAGATTGTAATACGTTATATGTGGGAAGCAGAAAAAATGCACTGGATCATATAGACACTGCTTATCTGAATGGATTTACGCCTTATGCAACAGGCTGTCATGTGCTGATTGGAGACGGGCTGAAAGGTACGGATGAGACGATTGTTCCGGTGAATGGGGAATATATTAAGGAAGCAAAGATTGGATCTGCAATTATGGATGCAGATGTGTTTTTAACTCTGACGCATTTTAAAGGTCATGAGATGGCTGGTTTTGGAGGTGCGTTGAAAAATATTGGTATGGGATGCGGTTCTCGTGCCGGGAAAATGGAAATGCACAATGATGGCAAGCCATATGTAAAATATCCGGATGGATGTATCGGATGTGGAAGCTGTCAGCGGATTTGTGCGCATGCGGCGCCGGTTATTGAGAATCATAAGGCGTACATTGACCATGAGAAATGTGTGGGCTGTGGCAGATGTCTGGCTGTCTGTCCGAAAGATGTAATCCAGCCGAGTTCATCTTCTTCGGTGAAGAGTCTGAACTGTAAGATGGCGGAATATAGTCTTGCGGTATGTAAGGGACGGCCGAATTTTCATGTATCCCTGATTTGTGATGTGTCGCCAAATTGTGACTGTCATTCAGAAAATGATATACCGATTATTCCGGATGTGGGTATGTTTGCTTCCTTTGATCCGGTTGCGCTGGATGTGGCATGTGCAGATGCAGTAAACCGGATGCCTGTGATGGAAGGAAGCATTCTGAGCGATCATGTGAAAGAGGATGCACATCTTGGGGATGGTCATGATCATTTTTACATGACACATCCGGATACAGAGTGGAAGTCCTGTATCGAACATGCAGTAAAAATCGGACTCGGGCAGGATCAGTACGAGCTGATCGGAATATAAAATAGAAAAGACCGGGCTTTTAAAAAATCAGTACGGGCTGACCTGCCCGGGATGTTATGAGTCTGATTCGATAAAATGACACATAGCGGGACTATCTGTCGAAATTCTGCCTGATGTTGTCAGTAAAATACAGGAGATGATAACAGTTTATCAATATAGAATAAAGGCAGGGCGGGAAGTTGAGGGAAAAATTTGGATTCAAAAAGCTGGACAATGAGATTTTACTTGATCGTTTTCGCACGATGAGTCAGCCAACACTGGTGTCCAAAACAAATGGTCTGAGCGGAAAATTATATATTGCATCAGAAATGGATAAAATGGACAAAATAGGGTATGACTGTGTAGCAGCCTGCGTAAATGATATGGCTGCGCTTGGAGCAGAGCCGTTGTTTTTTTATGCGAATATCTCATGTGTAAGACCAAGAGCGGAAAAAGTCAGGATTATTGAAGACGGCATTACAGAGGGCTGTGAACAGGCAGATATCCGGTTTGCTGGTTGTGAGATCGCAGATCTGCCGGATAAATATGCGTTTGATGAGTACGAGCTGACTGGATTTATTGTCGGGATTCTGGATGGAAAGAAAAAAATAGGTACTTCCAGACTGGCAAATGGTGATGTGATTCTTGGTCTTTTGTCGGATGGCTTACATAACAATGGGTATGTATTGGCCAAAAAGCAGCTGTTTCTGACAAAGGGGACAATGGAAGTCTATTATGATATGCTCGGAAGTACACTGGGAGAGCAACTGCTGCGCCCGACGAAGATGTATCGTGTGTGCATGGAGCATCTGCTGAAGTCCGGAATAGAGGTCAAATCCTGTGTGCAGGTGGCGCATGGGGGTCTGGACCGTGCGCTGCGTCTGCTGCTCCATGAAAAGTACGGGGCGGTGGTAAAGCGCAGGACAGATACGATACCCCCGCTGTATCAGATGCTGCATAAAGATGGAAATATCGATATGCAGCTGATGCGGCAGACGTTTAATATGGGGATCGGCATGCTGCTGATTGTAGCGGAGGATGTGGCTGATAAAGCGGCAGAATATCTGGAGGAGGCAGGTGAAAGTCCGGTTTTTCTTGGGCTGGTGGAGACAGAACAGGATATGATCCGGTATCTGGAGTAGAAAAGAGGCGAATAGATGAGCTCACAGGACAGACTTGAAAATGTACTAAGAGATATACATGTGATGATTTCCAAGAGTGAGACGTATGATACGGATCGGATCATCGTCAGAAAACAGGATATATTTAATCTGATTGACCGGCTGAATGCAAGTGTCTATGAGATTATGGATGAGTATGAGCTGACGCAGCAGAGCAGGGACCGTGCAATCCGGGAGAAAAAGAAGGAAGGCGACCGGATTATCTGGGATGCCAGCCGTCAGGCAGAGGATATTTATGCAGCGTCAGTCCTGTATACCGAAGAAGCGCTGAATCATCTGAATGTGATGGTAGATGAGGCTGATGCGACTGTTGACCGGATGTATCGGGAATTTCAGAAAAATATTAAGCTTCAGCAGGAAACGATACGGGAAAATCAGCTGGAACTAAAGAGCCAGCTTCAGTTACTGGCAGATACCGAGAAATATCTAAGGCTGATTGAGGAACGCAATCGTGAGATTGAACGGGAACGGGCAGAGAAAAAGGGCAGAAAGACATTAGAAAATTTTGGAGAGAAGCATACTGTTATTAAACCAGAGATTAAAATTAATGAAGATTATTTCCGCAAAGCAGGGATTCCGATCGAAAAGGACGAGGAAATACAGACCGATGAGGAAGAAATGATGCAGCCGCTGGAAGATGAAGGCGTGATTGAATCAACTTTAAAAAAAGCGGCAGAAGATATCCAGCAGTTTTTTACCGAAGATAAAAATTCAGATAAGAATCCGGAGAAAAATGTAAAAAAAGGCGGAAAACATTCTAAAAAACAGGAAAAATCTGCAAGGTACGAGAAAATGGCTGTTGTCCAGAATGTGGCGGATGGCAGACAGGCAGGTCCGGAGCCTGTATCAGAAGTGAAGGACAGTCAGTCTGCTGCAGAGCCTGTATCAGCAGGAGGAGATGGCAACCAGACTTCACTGGAGCGGTCTGTCCAGGAAGGAGAAGGAAGTGAACAGGTTACTGATAATCTGGTACAGACAGCAGCAGTTTCTGATGGACAGACGATAACAGAACAGGGACGCATAGCAGAAGAAACAGGCGACCGGTCTGTAAAGGAACAGGATGGAGCTGTTTCAGCGGTGTCTGCTGCAGGCAGTACGGCATATGCCATACAGGAACAGTCTGGCGCTCTGAGCAAAGAAGCCGGATCCCAGATGGAAATAAAGGTAAATCCGGATCCGGAACATTTCGGGCAGAAAGAGGAAGAGACACAGCATGGCAAACTGTCATTGTTAGACAGACTGATGGGAAAAAAGAAAACTTTATTGTAAACGCAAGGAGGAACATCTATGAAACTTTATGACAAAGGCGTGTATCTGGTAAATGGTACGGAACTGACCGAAGATACACCGGATGCAGCCGCGGTCTTAAAAGCGAAAACCGGAGCGGACGTTACAAAGGAGCAGGCCAGAAAGCAGACGATCGCTTATCATATTCTGGAGACGCATAACACATCCGGAAATATGGAAAAGCTTCAGATTAAGTTCGATAAACTGACATCGCATGATATCACATTTGTAGGAATTATTCAGACGGCACGTGCGTCTGGATTGGAAAAGTTTCCGATTCCTTACGTACTGACAAACTGTCATAACAGTCTGTGTGCGGTTGGCGGTACGATCAACGAAGATGACCATATGTTTGGTCTGTCATGTGCGAAACGTTATGGTGGTATTTATGTACCGCCGCATCAGGCAGTCATTCATCAGTTTGCCAGAGAGATGCTGGCGGGCGGCGGCAAAATGATCCTTGGTTCGGATTCCCATACCCGGTATGGTGCGCTGGGCACAATGGCTATGGGCGAGGGAGGACCGGAGTTAGTGAAACAGCTGCTGGATCAGACTTATGATATTAATATGCCGGAAGTAGTTGGTATTTATCTGACAGGAAAGCCGGAAAAAGGCGTTGGTCCGCAGGATATTGCGATTGCACTGATCAAAGAAGTATTTGCCAATGGTTATGTAAAAAATAAGGTGATGGAATTTGTAGGCCCTGGTGTAGCAAATCTGAGTGTGGATTTCCGTATTGGTGTAGATGTTATGACAACGGAGACGACGTGTCTGTCTTCGATCTGGAAAACAGATGATCAGGTTAGAGAGTTTTATGAGATTCACGGACGCAGTGAGGATTATGCTGAGCTGAATCCTGGTGCGGCAGCTTATTATGATGGCATGATTGAGCTGGATCTGGGTACGGTAAAACCGATGATTGCCATGCCGTTCCATCCGAGTAATGCATATACGATTGAAGAGCTGAATCATAATCTGATGGATATTCTTGATGACTGCGAAAAGAAAGCACAGGTAAGCTTTAACGGAGCTGTGAATCTGAATCTGAAGGAAAAAGTGCGTGATGGCAGATTGTATGTAGATCAGGGGATTATCGCGGGATGTGCGGGTGGCGGATTTGAAAATATCTGTGATGCGGCAGACATTCTGGATGGAGCAGGAATTGGAGCTGATGAATTTACGCTGAGCGTGTATCCGGCCAGCATGCCTGTTTACATGGAGCTGGTACGCAATGGGGCCGCGGCAAAAATTATGGCAGCAGGCGGAGTGATGAAGACCGCGTTTTGCGGGCCTTGCTTTGGCGCGGGAGATACACCTGCAAATAACGGATTTTCGATCCGCCATTCTACGAGAAATTTCCCAAACCGGGAAGGTTCGAAGGTACAGAACGGGCAGATTGCTTCGGTAGCTTTGATGGATGCGCGGTCGATTGCGGCTACGGCGGCTAATCAGGGATATCTGACAGCAGCGACAGATGTGGATGTGAATTTTACAAAGCCAAAATATTTCTTTGACCAGACGATCTATCAGAACCGTGTGTTTGACAGTCATGGGCAGGCAGATCCGTCTGTAGAAATAAAAATGGGACCAAATATTAAAGACTGGCCAAAGATGTGTGCACTGACAGATCACCTGCTGTTAAAGGTTGTATCTGAGATTCACGATCCGGTTACTACGACAGACGAGCTGATTCCATCCGGGGAAACGTCTTCCTACCGTTCGAATCCACTTGGACTCGCTGAGTTTACGTTGTCCAGAAAAGATCCGGCTTATGTGGGACGTGCAAAAGAAGTACAGGCTGCAGAAAAGGTAAGAGAGGATGGCGGTCATCCTTATGAAGTACTGCCGGAATTAAAAGATGCGGTAGATGTGATATTACAGAAGTTCCCGGATGCGAATGAAAAGAATACCGGTATTGGAAGTACGATATTTGCAGTAAAACCTGGTGATGGCTCCGCACGTGAACAGGCAGCCTCCTGCCAGAAAGTATTGGGCGGCTGGGCCAACATTGCCTATGAATATGCGACAAAGCGTTACCGCTCCAATCTGATCAACTGGGGAATGCTGCCACTTCTGCTTCCGGGTACTGCAGATGGAAAGCTTCCATTTGCAAACGGAGATTATCTGTTTCTTCCTATGATCCGTCAGGCGGTAGAACGTAAGGAATCTGACGTGAAAGCGTATGTGGTAAAAGATGGCAGTCTGGAAGAGTTTACAATGTCGCTTGGTGAGCTGACAGACGATGAAAGGGAAATCATTCTGAAAGGCTGTCTGATTAATTATAATAGAAAATAAAAGCGGTGTGGCGGTATGGAGAAAGAAGAGAAAAAACAGACGATACGGCAGCAGTTAAAATCCGGTTCGGACTGGAATATCCGGCCTTATCTGGCGATGGGACTGACCTGCTTTATTGTATTCAGCTGCTGTATTCTGGTTGTATGCTTATTGTTCCGGTTTGAGGACATTAAGGCTGTATTTCATATGTTTGTCGGTATTGCGCAGCCGATTTTATACGGTCTTGCCATCGGATATCTGATCAATCCGATTATGATGATTTTTGAACGGTTTATGTTAAAATTTGCAGAACGCAGGGGTACAAAGAAAAAACTGCGCCGGGTGATACGTACGATTTCAAGTATTCTGGCCGTACTCGTTTTTGTATTTGTGATCGTGCTGCTGATATCGATGGTGATTCCGGAGATTTCGGCAAATATCTCCAATCTGGTAGATACTTTGCCGGCTCAGATCAATTCCTTTATCGTTCATCTGAATGACTGGGAATATGGCAATCAGAAGATCATAGCTGTTGTGGAAGAATATCTGATGACAGCCGCGGACTGGATGGAAGATTTTTTGAAAAATTCGCTGCTGCCGCAGACAAAAGATTATGTTGCTACTGTCACAAGCGGCGTGCTGAATGTACTGAATGTGTTTAAAAACTTTGTAATTGGTCTGGTTGTATCGATTTATGTGATGTGCGAGAAGGAAAATTTTGAGGGGCAGACAAAAAAAATCATTTTTGCGCTGCTCCCGGCCCGCGCGGCCAATCAGGTGATCCAGGTATTTCATACGACAAATGAAGTATTTGGCGGATTTATCAAAGGGAAACTGCTGGATTCGTTGATTATCGGAGTGATCTGCTATATTGTACTGTGCATTATTAAAATGCCATATACGTTATTGGTCAGTGTCATTGTTGGCGTAACAAACATCATTCCTTTTTTTGGGCCATTTATCGGAGCGATACCAAGTGCGTTTCTGATTTTGCTGGTTGATCCGCTGTATGCAGTTTATTTTGTCATATTTGTCGTAATTTTGCAGCAGATAGACGGAAATATTATCGGACCGAAGATTCTGGGAGATTCTACGGGATTGTCTTCGTTCTGGGTTATGTTTGCTATTTTAGTCGGCAGCGGACTGTTTGGAGTGATGGGTATGCTGCTCGGATGTCCGGTGTTTGCGGTTATTTATTATATTGTACAAAAGATTGTGCATTTTTTACTGGAAAAGAAAAACCTGCCGGAGCAGACCAGTGTATATATAAAAGCAACAGGGGTAGAACCTGCCGGCAGTCAGTTGTGGTATGGGACGTATGCGGATCAGAAGTATGCGGAACAAAACGCAGCGGAGCAGGAGCCTTCAGAACAAAAGACAACAGAGTAGGAATTTTCAACCAATTTTTGTTAATTTTTTTAGTAGTTTTTTGACATGAGCGGTTACCTATGGTAAACTAGCATTGGAATACTATGCAGGGAAAGAAACGAAGGTGGATAACAAGCCTTTTATAGATAGATGGTGACAGGCGTGGATAAATACGAGTTTAAACTTAAAGTTGACGAGATGAAGGCGCTGGTAAGTGCGCGCAACTATAATGCAGCAGCAGAAATCGCTGAGACGATTAACTGGCGGAAAATCCGTAATTTAAACGCTCTTGTGCTTGCTGGTGAGGTTTTTGAACAGGTAGGCCGTTATGAGGACAGTAAGGAGATTCTCCTTCTGGCATATGATAAGTCTCCGATTGGAAGGAATATCATATACCGGCTGGCCGAAATAGCGATTAAGACAAACAGGTTTGATGAAGCGCAGGAGTATTATGACGAATTTGTGGATATTGCGCCGCATGACAACCTGAAATATGTCTTAAAGTATAAGATGACAGCAGCTCAGGGGCTTCCATATAAGGAACAGATTAATATTCTGGAGGAACTCAAAGAACAGGAATATTCAGAAGAATGGGCCTATGAGCTGGCGTATCTGTATCACAAGGATATGCAGCCGGAAAAATGTGTGGAAGCATGTGATGAGCTGATCTTATGGTTTGGAGATGGCATTTATGTCGAAAAGGCACTTGAGCTGAAAATGCATTATCAGCCGTTATCCGGACCTCAGGAAGAAAAGTATCATGTATTCCGCCAGAAGCGGACAGGGGTAATCGAGGTAAAGCCGGACGATTTTCTGGAATCCGGAGAGATCGTACATGAGGCTGTAGAGATACCTTCTGTCCAGACAAATACCGGTCAGTATAATACAGCAAATCTGCAGAAAGAAATTGCAAAAGGCATGCAGCAGATTCAGGCAGGGAAACAAAAGCAGCCTGTGCAGCAAAATGCATATATGGATCAGCAGCAGTCCATGCAGCAAGAGATGTATGCGAACCAGCAGCGGTCTGTGCAGAAAGAGATGTATGCGAACCAGCAGCAGTCTGTGCAGAAAGAGATGTATGCGAACCAGCAGCAGTCTGTGCAGAAAGAGATGTATGCGAACCAGCAGCAGTCCATGCAGCAAGAGATGTATGTGAACCAGCAGTCCATGCAGCAAAATACATATGCGGATCAGTTGCAGCAGAGTCTGCATAAGAGTCAGTCTATTCTGCAGAATGCATACGCAGGAGCACAAAAGCAGCAGAATCCATATACAGCTTCATCTGTGGAGAAAAATACATATACGGTACAGCAGGATCCGTATGTGGATCAGCCTGTCCGTCAGGTATATACAGTACCACAGATAGATGGATTCCGTCAGCAAAATATGTATGCAGGTATGCAGATGGAGGGAACTGTACAGCAAAATGCGTATACAGACGTACGTACAGATAATTCTGCCCGGCAGAATCTATATCCGGATATGCAGCCTGGGCAGAATCTGTATGCGGATGTGCAACTGCAGCAAAATGCTTATCCGGATGCACGGTTTCAGCAGAATTTAACGACAGATCCGCAGGAGCAGGAACCAGCAGCTGCAATGACGATGGAAGAAATACAGGCCGAGTGGGAAAAGACAAAGCAGGAAATGAATGATGCCTTGCAGGAGGCAGAAGGACCACAGCAGGAAGAATCAAAAGAAAGATCCATAGAGAAAGCTGAACAGCTGGTGCAGAGACTGCTTCAGATGATACCGCAGCTGGCTGAACAGCTGACCAGACAGGGCCAGACAGATCAGGAACCTCAGGCAGATCTTCAGTATCCATCCAAGGTACAGCAGGATCTGGAACAGGCGGGCAGAATTGTCGCTGGCATCAATCAGCTATTACAGGATCAGATTGATCATCTGAAAGTTGAAACTACACAGGAGCATTTACCTGAGATACCAGCAGTTTTAGATCCGACAAGAGAAATGCCACAGCTGCCTGAAGATTTGCTGGAAGGTAAAGAGAATGGAGCAATAGGGAAGGTACAGATGAATGGAAATTCATTAAATAAAGTTTCTAAAAAGGACGATAATCCGGTCATGAGTGCGTGGAAAGAAGCAACGCCTGGGATTTCAGCAATTGATCTTTTGCAAAGAGTACGAATGGAAAAAGATACGACACATACTATGGCGCAGGCAGAAAATACAGCAGAAGATCCGGATCCGGTGCAACAGGCAGAAAGCTCAAATTCAGCGATAGAAGTATTGCGGCAGATGCAGACAGGAAATTCAGCGATAGAAGTTATGCGGCAGATGCGGGCAGGCAGCGCTGGTTCGGCAATAGAGGTACTGCAGCAGATGCAGGGACGGACTGGAAACCAGATGCCCCAGATGGAAAACGGAGATATTGTGCAGAACATACCAGCCAAAGATCACGGTATGGAAATGAAAAGTACTGTACAGGTACAAAGTACAGGAGCAGAAAGTGCTGCTTATGATATCGGTGAAAGAGCACAGGATGACAGTATGGAAGTAAAAAGCTCTGTGGATAGCAGCGGGGTAGGAACCGATCGTTTTACAGAGAATAGAAATACAGGAATCGAATATCCTGCAGAAAGTATGGGGATAAATAAGGCAGGGAATGTTTCAGAATATACGGGTGCAGGAGAAACCGGCAGTTTTGCAGAAAATACAAAAATAGGTGAAACAGGAGATGCTGCTGTTAATACAGGTTTGAAAACAGACAATCATATAGCAGCAGCTATCGGAAATTCAGTAGAAGATACAGGCATGGGATTTGGCAATTCTATGGAAAATACAGAGATGGGATTTCAGAATCCTATGGAACATGCAGGCATGGGATTTGACAATTCTATGAAAAATACAGGTATGGGATTTCAGAATCCTGTGGAAAATACAGATATGGGATTGCGTAATTCTGTGGAACATGCAGGCATGGAATTTCAGAATCCTGTGAATAATACAGGCATGGAATTTCAGAATCCTGTGAATAATACAGGCATGGAATTTCAAAGTCCTGTGG
>CANTHI010000080.1 GCA_947653505.1 uncultured Eubacterium sp. | reverse complement strand
ACATTTTTCTACATCCGGCAATATCCGCTTTCAACTTTTTCTGCCAGATAACGCCGAAATTGGCTTGTAGCGTATCTGCCAGCGTCAGACTGCCTGATCTGGTCTGTAGCTCCTGACCAGAGTATGTACATCATTCGCCAATCGTGCACCCGGCCGATTATGCCATTGATCTGCGTTCCTGACCCGTGAAAAGTAATTATATATCGCTTTATCTGGGCTTGCCACATTTTTATAACTTCTTTAAAAGTTCTTAATGACTTATTTATGGTCTATCATGTAAAATACCATCAGAAAAGGAAACAGCCACTGCTTCTGTACACGCTGTGTCACAGAAGCACCTGGATAGGTTTCCTCAATAAAACTGTACAGCAACCTGAAAGAGAGGAACACAAAATGAATGAATATGTCATACAGACAAGTCAGCTTACAAAACGCTATGGCACCATCCATGCGCTGGACCATGTAAATATTCACGTAAAAAAAAGCTGTATCTACGGACTGATCGGAGACAACGGCTCTGGAAAAAGCACCCTGTTAAAGCTGCTGGCGGGACAGAGCCATGCGACCTCCGGGGAAATAACCATGCTTGGAGCATCTGGTGAAAAAGAACTGGAACGCGCCCGCCGCCATATCGGGTGTATCATTGAATCCCCTGGTTTTTTTCCGAATATGACGGTAGAGCAGACACTGAACTATTATAGTATTCAAAAAGGCGTACCTGATGACGGAAAAATCATCCGTACGATGCAGATCACCGGTATTGAGGAAAAACGCAGGCAAAAATGCCGCACGCTTTCGCTGGGACAGAAGCAGAAGCTGGGGCTCGCCATTGCGTTGCTGGGAGAACCACAGCTGCTCATTCTGGATGAACCGGTCAACGGACTGGACCCAGGCAGCATCATCGAATTTCGCAGTCTGCTGCACCGGCTGAATACCGAAAAGAATATCACGATCCTTCTGTCCAGCCATATTCTTTCCGAACTGCAGCAGACCGCTAATGTATATGGATTTTTAAATAAGGGAAAACTGCTGGAAGAAATCAGCGCTGCTGCCTTAAATGAAAAATGCATGGACTGTATCGAAATCACCGTCTCAGATCCGGAGTCTTATGCGGCCGCACTGGAAACCGCTTTTCCATCTGAGCATTACAAAGTACTGCCGGATCACACCATCCGTATTTATACCCCGCAAAAAAAGGCTGAAGCCTACAGCAGGCTGGCGCGTGAATATGAAATTGATCTTACAGGCATGCAGACCATCCGGACTTCCCTGGAAAATTATTATATGGAACTGAAAAAAAGTTCGAACTGAAACATATTTTGAGCAAAAACATACTTCGTACGAAAATATACATCTATCAAACAGGAAACATACTTCAAACAAAAATATACTTCTATCAGAAAGGAAACATGATCATGAGAAACTATATCAGAAGCGAATGCTATCGGATCACACATACCAAAGAGCTCTGGCTGTTTACCGGCATACTGGCCGCGCTTGCCTTTTTCTTCAACTGCGCCCTCGCTTATTTTAAAAGCCGTTACCAGACCACCTCATTTTCCTACTCCAATCTCGTTGCCCAGCCTATGATATTTACAGCTTTTGGCGTACTGCTTTCATGTATTCTATATGAAGACGGCTCCAAAAACGGCAATTTGAAAAACACGGTTGCCAGCGGCATTTCCCGGACAAAGATATTCGCAGGTGAATGCATCGTCAGTCTGGCTGCGGCTACTTTTGCGATGACAATAACGCTGGCCGTCTGGATTTTAAGCGCACAGCTGCTTCTGCCGCATGCCGGCGTTGTGACTTTCTACGACCTGTTATGGGAAGCGCTGATGATTTACCTGATTTCCGCTGCCAGCCTGATCAGCAGTTTTGTTTGTATGGAGCTGTTTCGCAGCTATATGGCCGGGCTTGTCGTATGGGCCGTGATCTGGTTTGCCATCCCGAAAATATTCCTGTATCTGGCGATGCGTTATCCCGGCTTTTATCCAGTCTCCATGTGGTTTCCGGTCAACTTTTTTGGAATGAACCAGATGCACGTAAATCTTTCAGAATGCCTTACCATATGGGACACCGCACAGGGAATGCTCCGGTGTATACTCTCCGGTGCAGCCGGTATCGTCCTTTTTACAGCCACCGGCATTCTGACTGTCCGGAAAAAGGATTTGTAACATGCTGGTTTTTATTTTACTGCTGTTTTTTATACTGACCAGCGCCTATGTAACCTTCCGGTATGTATCCCTTCTGCGCGCTATTGATGCGATACAAAAAGAAATAGACCATCTGAATCAGGACCTTACCAAAAATCAGATCATCCATTTACCGTTTCCGGACCGGCATCTGAAAAAACTGCTCTGTTCGGTTAACGCTTCCTTTGAAGGTATCCGGCAGGAGCGGCAGCGGTATGAAAAACGGGAACGGGAATTTCAAAACCAGATTGAAAATATCAGCCATGACCTGCGTACGCCCCTGACGGTTATTCTCGGATATATCCGGCTGTTTCAAAATTCCAGAGCGGTACGTCTCTCAGAGGACGCAGAGCTTCTCCACACTTTAGCCATTCTGGAACAGAAAGCACAGGTGATGCGGCATCTGGTGACACAATTTTACGATTATTCCCGTCTGGCAGCGGATGATTATGAGCTGATCCCCGCACAGGTCGATGTCTCCAGACTGCTGCGGGAATCGCTGATGGGAAACTGCCATCTGCTGGAGCAAAATGAAATCGCGGTCACGGTCCATATTCCGGATCATCCCATTCTGGTATCCGCTGACCCGGCCGCACTGGAGCGGATTTTCCTGAATCTGATCCAGAATGCCGGACGCTACGCAGATACCTTTTTCCAAATCTCTGTCCATGAACAGGCCGGGCAGACAGCCATTGTGTTTGAAAACGACACCCGCAGACTGACCATAGAAGATCTGCCCTATTTATTTGACCGTTTTTATATGCAAAACCCTTCCCGCAGACAGGGCAGCACCGGACTCGGACTGACGGTTGCCCGCTCCCTTGCCGAAAAAATGAACGGTACACTCACCGCCAGTATACCACAGGATCCGAAAACAAATCCGGACACCGCAGATTCTGATGGGCAAAAAAGTATCCGGCTTTGTCTGACACTGACGCTGAAAGCAGAATAGCAGGTACTGATATGGGACCGTCCATACAACATCTGATACGGACGGTCCATCAGCCCTGCTATTCCTGTTTCTGTTTTTCTTACCAGACCTGTACCCTGTCTTTTGGAGCTACATACATGGCATCCTGTTCCGTGATTCCATATACCTCATAGAACTGCTCAAACAACGGCAGCACCGCATTCACACGGACTTTATTCAGGGAATGCACATCCGCAACCAGCAGATAATCACGATACTGTTCAGACTGATTGGCTGCCCAGATCTTTGCGTTGTTTTCAAATGCTTTGCGCTGCGCTTCCTTATCATCTCCAATAATCTCCAGCACACATGCCATACCGCCCAGATCCGCAATGTTTTCTGTGACTGTCTGGTCTCCGTTCTGGAACAGACCGTTTGCGACCTCGATACTGTTGTAATAATCTTTTACTTTCTGTGCTCTCGCCGTAAACTGTTTCAGATCTTCCTCTGTCCACCAGTTTCTGTAGTTCCCGTTTTCATCATATCCTGCACCGTTCGTATCAAATGCATGGGTGATCTCATGTCCGATAACCGTACCAATTCCGCCCAGATTCTGTGCGGCATCCGCATTTTTATCATAAAACGGAGCCTGTAAAATTGCTGCCGGAAATGTGATATCATTTGCCTGCGGATTATAAAACGCATTTACAACCTGCGGAGCGGTGATCCACTCTTCCTTGTCTACTCCCTGGTCCAGCAGCTCCTGTGCCATTGCGTTTAACGCTTCTTTGACATGCAATACATTATCAATCAGGCTTTTCGACGCGTCAATCGGCAAATTATCATAATAGGAAGGCCATTTGTCCGGATAGCCGATTTTGATCTTCATCGCATCCAGCTTTTTAACCGCTTCCTGCTTAGTCGCATCGGAAAGCCAGTCAATTTTCTGGATTCTGCCACGGAAGGTCTGAATCAGCTGCTTTGTAATTTCTTCTACTTCCTTTTTGCTTTCTTCTGAAAAATACCGGTCGGTATATAATTTGCCAAATTCCCAGGTAAACATGGACTGTGTGAGTTCTTTTGCGATTGTATCACTGCTCTTTTTCTCAGACGCTCCCACGATCTTTGTGTTGTAGTCCAAAACAGCCTGCTGATGCGCGCTTGTCAGCAGTTCCGCACATTGCATATAGAGCAGAAATTTTTCATTGTTTTTCAAAAGCTCCAGATTTTCCTGCGTCAGATAGCTGTTTGCTTTCTTTACGTTTTCCACTTCCTGTACAATACACGTATCAAAACGGGTGATACCTGTTTTCTCTAAAAATCCTATAATATCACAATTGCTGTACAGGCTGGCAAGCTGCTCTTTTGTATACGGATTGTAGTATTTTTCTACATTGTAGATATCCTCTGTACCTGCTCCGGTTAACGCAAAATCTTTCTGGAGCGCGAACACCTGCTCTGCAATCTGGGAAGCATTCTGCTCACTCTCACCCGCAAGAACAAACATCTGCCGGATAAATTCTTTAAACGCATCCTGAACCGGCTTATTTTCCTCCCCGGTCATGTAATCTTTCATAACCGCATAAGCCGGGCCTTTATTAACGAGCACATATTTACTGCTGTCCAGTGTGTCCATTGATACGTTAAACGTCAGAAGGCCTGACATTCCGGATTTTGCAAGCTCTGCAAGCACATCCACAAATTCCGCGACTGTCTGCGCCTGATCAATCTTGTCCAGATATGGCCTTAACGGCTCAACGCCTGCCTGATCTCTGGCCTGTGTGTCGCTGGCAAGCAGATAAAAATCAATAATTTTCTGCTCGATGCTTCCCTGCGCATACTGATCCTTTGCGGCAACCAGTTCATCAATGATTCCGCTAAGATTTTTCGTAACAGCTGTCTGCAGCTCATAAAAGTTGCTCCACTGGTTCTGATTTTCCCCGAGCGCATGCTCATTTAGCAAAGAAGCATTGACTGTCTGGAAAAAATCATCCTCCAGACGCAGCGCGCTGTCTGTATCACGCACGGTAACGGTAACGATTTCTTTCTTTTTGGAACCGTCCGCCGCCTTTACCGTGATTTTAGTCCTGCCGGCTTTTTTTGCCGTTACGACTCCTTTTTCCGATACGGAGGCCGTCTTTGGATCCGCAGACTTGTAAGTGACTGCCAGATTCGAGGCATCTGCCGGAGATACATCCGGTTTGATCGTAGATTTCGCGCCGACCGGCAGGGCAACGGCAGACTTCACGACATGAACATCTGCCACCTTTGTGCCTACAGTCACCTGTATGGAATCTTTTTTCTTTCCTGCCTTTACCGTAATCTTTGCTGTTCCCTTTTTCACTGCTTTCAGCTTTCCGGTTTTGCTCACGGTAACGGCTTTCGGATTACTGCTTTTCCACGTTACATCCGAACGGCTTGCTTTCAGCTGGAACGTCTCCCCTTTTTCCAGCGTCAGCGTTTTGGTCGCTACGTTTGTAATTTCTGCTTTCTGAACTGCAGCCTCTGCCGTAACCGCCACCGTACCGTCTGCAGGTACCGCATGGAACGGTGCCGCCGGAAATACAAGCAGCGCTGCCAGCAGAAGCGACAGCATTCTGTTTCGTTTTTTCATTGTTTTGTCCTTTCTTTTTATTTATTTAAAGCGTCTGCCTGCAGTCTCTATATCTGAAAACAGACGCCTTATAACATATGATGCAGCTATGAATAGGAACTCTTAATTTCCTTCATACTTAACCTTTTACACTGTCATCCGCCATCATACCATGCAGCTTCTGCAAAGACTGCACTTCACTGCTGCCATGCTTTTTCAGGGAAAGAATCCCGCTGACAGTTGCTTTTGCAGCTGCCATCGTCGTCATATATGGCACTTTCTTTTTAATGGCTGCCTTGCGCAGATAGCTGTCATCTGCATGACGCTCCTGCCCGACTGGTGTATTAATAATTAAATCGATCTTTCCATTTGTAATCAGATCCCGCATATCCGGCCTTCCTTCGTGCAGCTTATATACCATCTCAGCTTCGGTGCCGGATTCGCGGATCAGCCTGCACGTATTTTTCGAAGCAATAATATGAAATCCCGCTTTCGCAAACTCTCTGGCTACCTCTGCCACCTCCGGCTTATCCCTGTCACTGACAGAAATGAGCACCGTTCCCTCCAGCGGCAGCTTTAACTGTGTCGCTTCCTGCGCTTTGTAAAAAGCCTCGCCATAAGAAGCCGACAGCCCGAGCACTTCACCGGTGGAACGCATTTCCGGTCCCAGTACCGGGTCTACCTCCTGAAACATATTAAACGGGAACACTGCCTCTTTCACCCCGTAATACGGAATATCGCGCTCCTTTAACTGCGGCACCGGCGACGGCCTTCCGGTAAGCTCTGCGGTCACAATTTCAATTGCCAGCGGAACCATACGGATATTGCAAACCTTCGATACCAGAGGTACGGTACGGGACGCACGCGGATTCGCTTCCAGTACGAATACTTTTCCTTTTTCAATCGCATACTGCATATTCATCAGTCCCTGCACATGCATTTCCTCTGCGATCTTTCTCGTATATTCTTTAATCGTCTTTACATTTTCTTCTGAAATATGCTTTGACGGAATAATGCACGCGGAGTCTCCGGAATGCACACCTGCCAGCTCAATATGCTCCATCACTGCCGGGACAAACGCATGTGTGCCGTCGCTGATCGCGTCTGCCTCACATTCTGTCGCATGTCCGAGAAAACGGTCAATCAGTATCGGCCGGTCCGGTGTGACGCCGACTGCCGCGTTCATATATCCGGTCATGCTTTCGGCATCATACACGATCTCCATACCTCTTCCGCCCAGTACATAAGAAGGCCGTACCATAACCGGATACCCGATCTGGTCTGCGATCTGCAGCGCTTCCTCTACATTGACCGCCATACCCGACTCCGGCATTGGAATATCCAGCTTTTCCATCATCGCACGGAACTGGTCGCGGTCTTCTGCCAGATCGATCACAGATGGCGATGTGCCTAATATCTTTACTCCGTTCTTTTCCAGATCTGCCGCCAGATTCAGCGGCGTCTGCCCGCCAAACTGCGCGATCACGCCGACTGGCTGTTCCTTTTTATAAATGCTCAGTACATCCTCCAGCGTCAGAGGTTCGAAATACAGCTTGTCAGACGTATCATAATCCGTCGATACCGTCTCCGGATTACAGTTGACTATAATCGTCTCAAATCCAAGCTTTTTCAATGCCAGGGACGCATGTACACAGCAATAGTCAAACTCAATCCCCTGCCCGATCCGGTTTGGCCCTCCTCCGAGTATCATGATCTTCGGCTTATCCTGCGTCACCGGATTTTTATCTTCTGCGTTATAAGTGGAATAATAATACGCGCTGTCTTTTGTTCCGCTGACATGTACGCCTTCCCATGCCTCTTCTGCGCCAAGCGCAATCCGGCGGTTTCGGATCTCTTCTTCCGGAACTTCTAAAATCTGGCTTAAATATTTATCTGAGAATCCATGTTTTTTCGCGCTGATCAGAGCCTGATCCTCCGGCAGCTGTCCTTTGTCTGCCGCAAGCGCTTCTTCTTCCTCTGTCAGCTCTTTCATCTGTTCCAGAAAATAATGCTTTACTTTTGTGATTTCATGGATCTCTTCTACTGACGCCCCTTTGCGCAGTGCTTCGTATATAATAAAATAACGCTCGCTGGAAGGCGTAATTAGCAGCTTTAATAATTCTTCTTTTGATTTCCTGTCAAAATCTTTTGCATGCCCGAGTCCATACCGGCCGGTTTCCAGACTGCGGATCGCCTTCTGAAACGCTTCTTTAAACGTCTTGCCGATACTCATAACCTCGCCCACCGCACGCATCTGCGTACCGAGCTTATCTTCGACACCTTTAAACTTTTCAAATGCCCATCGTGCAAATTTAATTACAACATAATCTCCATCCGGCACATAGCGGTCCAGTGTGCCATATTTGCCGCATGGAATTTCCGCAAGTGTCAGTCCGGTTGCCAGCATCGCGGATACCAGTGCGATCGGAAATCCGGTTGCTTTGGACGCCAGCGCGGAAGAACGTGACGTTCTGGGATTAATTTCAATGACAATATCGCGGTCCGTCTTTGGATCATGCGCCCACTGTACATTTGTGCCGCCGATCACCTGAATAGACTCCACGATCCGATACGATTTTTCCTGCAGACGCTTCTGCACTTCTTCAGATATGGTCAGCATCGGAGCTGAACAGAAAGAATCTCCGGTATGCACACCAAGAGGGTCAATATTTTCTATAAAGCAGACCGTTATCATATTGTTATCCGCGTCACGGACGACCTCCAGCTCCAGCTCTTCCCAGCCCAGAATCGACTCCTCTACAAGCACCTGCCCGACAAGACTGGCCTGCAGCCCTCTGGCACATACGGTCTTTAATTCCTCTACATTATACACGAGCCCGCCGCCTGCTCCGCCCATCGTATACGCCGGACGCAGCACGACCGGATAACCGAGCTGGTCTGCGATCTGCATCGCCTCTTCTACGGAATAGGCAACCTCACTTCTTGCCATCTCAATGCCAAGACTGTCCATCGTCTTCTTAAATGCAATCCGGTCTTCCCCACGCTCTATGGCATCGACCTGTACCCCGATGACCTGTACCTGATATTTTTCCAGTACGCCGTTCTTTGCCAGCTCCGCGCAAAGATTCAGTCCGGACTGCCCGCCCAGATTCGGCAACAGCGCATCCGGGCGTTCTTTTGCGATAATCTGCTCCATACGCTCTGCGTTCAGCGGTTCGATATACGTAACATCTGCCGTTTCCGGATCTGTCATGATCGTAGCCGGATTGGAATTGACCAGTACAATTTCATAACCAAGACTCCGCAGTGCCTTGCACGCCTGCGTACCGGAATAGTCAAACTCACACGCCTGCCCGATTACTATCGGTCCGGAGCCTATGATCAGTACTTTATGGATATCTTTTCTCTGAGACATTCTGATTCCTCCTGTTGGTATCAATAGATATTGAAAATTTCACTGTACTGATCTTTTATTTTACTGGAAAATTGTCCGGTTGGCAATATAAATATGAAAACTTCACCAATTAAGCAGCGATATGCTGGCGTCCGCATAACCAATATGTGAAATCTTAATCTTCCCAAAACAGCTCATCCAGTGTCTTCCCCAGTGTCCGGCAGATCGAAATACACAGCCGTATGGTAGGATTATAATCTCCCTTTTCTATTGCGCTGACTGTCTGTCGGGAGACCCCGACCAGATCTGCCAGCTCCTGCTGGGACAAATCCTTTGCCGCTCTGGCTGACTTTAATCTCAGATTCTTCATAATTCCTGCCCTTTATCCGGATTGCTGCGGTCTTTGAACCATTTTGCGAACATCACGCCCAAAAGAAGCAAAGATGCCACAGCCATCAATAGATTTGACCCATTAAAAAAGGTAAGCACTCCCTGCTCCAGCAACCCGCTGTGTATTCTGACAGCCGCGCAGGAAATATTCAGCACCGTCATCGCCCCCAGCATGGACATCAGCCGCCGCGGATTCAGATTCAGGGAAAAATATCCGTCATGCCAGACACTGTAAGATACATAAATCACAGTTCCAACCATCATCCCGCTAAACAGTGTCATGGACAGATCCATAAGATGTACCTCAAATCCGATATCGGTCAGTATACAGACTCCGTCGTATATCATCCATCCAAAGAAACCATATTGAAATCCACGGCCACGGACAAGCTGCTGGCGCTCATCATATTTGCATTTTAAAGACCCGTCTTTTCTCATCAGCTTTAAAAGCAGTACCACCACAAGTAAACCAGACAGCATCCCTGCCAGAAATCCCATCCTGATTACTGTATTCTGATTCATACATCATTCCTCCTCTTTTTAAAAGTATTGGTCCCAAAATCTTTGTTGTGGAAATTCTGATTTATACATCATTCTTCCGCTTTCTAAAGCATTCGTTCCGAAACTTTTGTTGGGAAAATTATTTTCACAAAACCCTGCTTTCGGAATCCTTGTTTTGCTTTCTGTATTCAATATATACTTTTTTATTCATTTTGTCAATAATATTTTACATTTTTACAAATATATTTTTAAGCACATTTGTTTTTAAGTCTTCTTACAGCTTTTATAGAAAATTTATTATGGAAGGAGGCACGCACATGAACCGCACATACGGATATAACTGCGTTTCGAACGCAGATCAGAATAAAGACCATCGAATAGCAGCTATACAGTCAGACAATGTAATCTAAGAGGAACTGCAACAATTTACATAAAAATGTTACATTCTGGCTATGCGGACGCCGGATGGGAGGCGGTGAACTGTCTGCCTGTGGCTTTTACAGAATGCAAGAAGTTCTAAGTATTCTGCATCCAGTCTGTGGTACCGGA
>CANTHI010000079.1 GCA_947653505.1 uncultured Eubacterium sp. | reverse complement strand
CGAATAGCATGCCCCATTGGGCACCAGGTGTCGCGCCCGTCCGGTACCAAAGAGTTGATGCAGAATACTTAGAACTTCTTGCATTCCGGAAAAGTCACAGGCAGACAGATTACCGCCTCCCATTCGGCGTCCTCATAGCCAATACGCAACACTTTAATGTAAATTGTTTCATTTTCGCTTAAGTTCGCGCTTATGGAAATAATCCCCCTTATTCCAACACAACACCACTAACGGAAGCTTCCAGAGTCTTTACACCAGAGACTGGCAATAGAAGCCGAAAGAGAGGGTGTAAGTCTTAATCAGCTGGCTTTATACAAACTGGCACTTTAAAAAAGTAACCAGGTATATAAAATTGGCAGGGCGTGAAAGCCCTGCCTTTTTGTGTTGTCATTCTATTTTTAAAACTGAACCACACCCGCTTCTTCCACACATCTGCTGCTGTTCCCGACAAGAATCTGAAACGGCGTTTTTTCATTTGTCAGATGCATGTTTTCATCATAGTACATAAATTCTTCCGGTTTTATAAAAAATCTCACTTCTGTTTCTTCCTCCGGCTCCAGAAATACTTTCTGAAACCGGATCAGCTCCTGCTGCGGACGGACGACTTCTGCGCGGAGCGTGCGCACATAGCACTGGACGACTTCTGCGCCAGCCAGCTGTCCGGTATTTTTTACTCTGCAGCATACGGTTACGTTTTCGCTGTCCGGCGCTTCTTCTTTCCATGCCTGTACACCGGAAATCTGAAACTGTGTATAGGATAACCCATATCCAAAGCTGTACAGCGGTTCGTTTGGAATGTCCATATAGCGGCTCCGGTAGCGGTTGTCTGCTTCCTGCGGGGACATGACGTGTCCGGTTGTCATGTCCCAATAGCTGACCGGAGTCTGTCCCACGCAGTAAGGCATACTCACCGCCAGTCTGCCGGACGGATTTTTTTTGCCGTATATCAGGCTGACAATGGCCTGTGCCCCCATCGTTCCAGGCCTCCATGCCAGAAGTACGGCACGGGATTTTTCTGTTACCGCGCGCAGATCCAGCGGTCTTCCCGTCAGGACCACCGTAATCAGATGCTCTGTGCGCTCTGCCACCTGTTCAAACAGCTCCATCTGCTGTACCGGCAGATCCAGAAATGCCCTGCTGGCTGCTTCGCCGGACTGGGACTCATGCTCGCCGAGCACCAGCACTACAGTATCATCCTTCTGTATGTTCCTGACGTCTTCTATCCGGATACCGTCTGTCCCTGCCGGTTCACAAACCTGCCACATCCTGCATTCCTCCCGCGACAGTATGCCGCATCCCTGCAGGCAGTCCGCATTTACGCCGGTTTCTTTCAGTACCGTTTCGATGGTCTTCACATCGGAATGTCTGCCGAAGATTGCCCATCTGCTCAAAAATTCCGGTGAACTGACATATGGTCCTGCCCACAGCACCTTCCGGCTGCTGTCCAGTGGAAGGATCTTTTCATTTTTTAAGAGCACACAGCTTTCACAGGCGAGCTCATATGCTGTGTCGCGGGATGCATCTGAAAGAATCTGGCTTTCTCCGATTCCGGCAAACGGGTGTTCAAATAATCCGAGCCGGTCTTTCATTTCCAAAATCTTCCATACACACGCGTCGATCTGTTCCATCGTAACTGTGCCTTCCCGCACCAGCTCTTCCAGCCAGAACACATAAGCCGGGCTCATCATATCGATGTCCACACCTGCCGCTACTGCCTTTGCGGCGGCTTCTTTCTGGTCTGCCGCGACCCGCTGTTCCCCGAGCTGTCCTATGGAGCCCCAGTCTGAGATGACTACACCTTCAAACCCCATCTCTTCGCGCAGCGTTTCTGTCAAAAGCTGCCTGTCTGCGCTGACCGGACTTCTGTCGACAGCTGTAAAAGCCGTCATGACCATCGCAGGCTTTGCTTTGACAGCCATCCGGAACGGCTTAAGATACTGTTCCTGAAATGTCCGGCGGGACATCTCCACATCATTGTACTCCCGCCCCGCGCTGACCGCGCCATATCCGGCAAAATGCTTCAGGCATCCGGCGATCTCCGTCTCTTTTCCGCTCTGGTCCCCCTGATATCCATCCAGCATGGCTGTGCCCATTACGCCATTTAAATATGGATCTTCCCCAAACGATTCCAGGATCCTTCCCCATCTTGCATCTTTTGAGACATCGATCATTGGTGAAAAGGAAGCCCGGATTCCCTCCGCAGACGCTTCTTTTGCGGCTATGGCAGCTGCTTTTTGGACAAGCTGCGGGTGAAACGAGCATGCCTGCGCCAGCGGGACCGGAAAAATCGTCCTGCAGCCATGAATCACGTCTGCCATAAACAGCAGTGGAATATGATGCGGATGCTTTTCCATATACTCTTTTTGCAGTTCCCTTATGTCCTCCCCGCCGATCATGCCCAGCACAGAGCCTGCCAGCCAGACTGCCTCCTGCGGCAGCGGGTCTGTACCGGTCTCGCCTGTCAGTACTGCTTCTTTGTCGAAGCAGGCGCCTGTGAGCTGTATCATCTGTCCGATTTTTTCGCGCAAAGACATTTCGGACAGCAGCTGGCGCAAAGCTTTTTTTCCCATTTTTCTCATCTTTTTCTCAAATTTCTCCTAATCAAAATAAATGGTTTTTCCCGTCTTTGCGGACTCGTACACGGCTTCCAGAATCCGTGTGACTGTAAGCGCCTGTTCCGGCTTTACGACCTGCTCTGCCCCGTCTGTAATGATCCGGTAAAACAGCTCCTGCTCCACATCAGCGGCTGATTTTTCACTGCCGCCGAAAAACGCAACGCCTTCTCCCGAAAGCTCTGGTTTTTCTACTATCGGCACGTTCTGATGTATCCGGTTGATGCGCAGCCCGTCTTTCATATCCGCTCCCGCCTTTGTGCCGCACAGCGTCGTTTTCGCCTCGTCCACATCGAGCGTGTTGAGCGCCCACGATGCTTCCAGCTCGATCACAGCGCCATTTTTCATGCGGATAAATCCAAACGCAGAATCTTCTACCTTAAATTCCTCCGGATCCCAGTCTCCGAATACATTGCCCTGATCAGTCTGTCCGGACAGCTTGTGAAATACCGCCCCTGTCACAGACTGCGGCTCATAATTATCCATCATCCACAGCGTCAGATCCAGCGCATGGGTCCCAATGTCAATGAGCGGACCACCGCCCTGCTCTTCTTCATTTAAAAATACGCCCCATGTCGGAACCGCGCGTCTTCTCAGCGCATGTGCCTGCGCAAAATAGATTTCCCCAAGCTCCTGATTCAGACAGAGTTTTTTCAGGTAATCCGCGTCCGGACGGTAGCGGTTCTGGTACGCGATATTTAAAATCCGGTGTGTGCGCTTTGCTGTTTCGAGCATTTTTTCCGCTTCCTGAGCTGTCTTTGCCATCGGCTTTTCGCACATGACATGCTTTCCTGCCTCCATCGCCGCGATGGATATCTCCGCGTGGGAACGGTTCGGCGTCGTCACATAGACGACATCCAGCTCCTCCAAAAGCAGCTCCCTGTAATCCGTGAATACCTTTGCGGATTCCGTTCCGAAGTCTCTTTTCGCATTCATAGCCCTGTCCGGAATCACGTCACAAAATGCTGTAATTTCATACAACCTGCTCTTTTTCATCGCCGGAAGATGCTTTGCGTTTGCAATTCCCCCGCATCCTACGATTCCTGCCTTTAATTTTTTCACGTTCCTTCCTCCATTTAATCCTGTCCATGCCAGGGTGCCGGCACAAATTCTCCTCCCCGGCACCATTTCAGATACTGCAGCGCATGCAGCTGTCCGGTCATTTCCCATTCCCCGCAGTAAATCGGATCGTGATACCCTTCGATACAGATATCATCCTCATATCCCTGCGCATGCAAAATCGAAATAATGTTCCGCCAGTCCGTGTCCCCGAATCCCGGCAGCCTGTGCCACGCGTACGGGACAGCTCCCAGAACCCCGTTCTGCCGGACAGATTCCCAGTCGACGGACGCATCTTTTCCGTGCACATGCACGATTTTCCTGCCCCATCGCCTGAGCTGGTCTGTCGGATTGATTAACTGCATCATCTGGTGGGCCGGCTCCCACTCCAGCCCGAAGTTCTCATTTTTCACCTCTTCAAACATCGCTTCCCATGCTTTTGGATGAAATCCGATATTGCAGACGGCACGTTCCCATGTGCCGCCCATCGGACAGTTTTCGATGCCCAGACGGATTCCTTTTTCCTCTGCCAGATCCGCAAGCTCCCGGAATACCCTGCCAAATTCCGCAAAAGCTTCCTCTACAGGTCTGCCTTCCAGCGCTCCCGCAAACGTACTCACATGTGTCGCGCCAAATTTTTCCGCTTTGCGGATGACCTGCTCAAGCATTTTACGCTGCAGCGGATGCTGGATAGGATTGCAGTAACATCCGATTGTGCTGACCACCGCTCCGGTGCCTTCCAGCAGGTTTCCTGTTTTTTCTGCCAGCCGGTCCAGATCCGTGCCTTCCAGCGACATATGAAAATTAATGGAAAACGTTTCAAACCCTTTGTCCTTTAGATGCGTCAGCCACTGTTCCGCATCCGGACCGGGTATACAGGTACCGATTTTTATCTGCTTCATTTTCTTTTCTGCCTTTCTGATTTTTATTCAAATAAAACGGCCTGCTCTGTTTCTGCTGACAGGAACACTGCTTCCATCAGCCGCATCACCCGTGCCGCCTGATCCATCCGGACTGCCGGCTGCGCGCCGTCCGACAGGACTGCTGCCACATTCCTGTGAAAATCCGCGATGTCTCCTGATACAGCAGGCAGCTCCATCCTGCAGATCGTATCCTCTCTTCGCGGCGCCATCGTTTTGGTCAGTCCGGCCGCGGTCCGGACCGGCATGACATCCGTCTCATCTTTTCCTGCCGCCCGGATGATCTCTCCGTCCAGATTCCAGTCTCTGATCACAGCTGTACCGTTCTCTCCCAGCATATACCATCGCGGCAGGGAAATAAAGTTATTTGTGCCGGTTTCCACAAGTACTTCCAGACCGTCCTCAAATCTCAAAAGCGCCGTGAACCCATCGTCCACAATCTGATTTGTCACATTGGTCACAGTCGCATACACCGTTTTCAGCCTGCGCTCTCCCGTCAGGCACAAAATCTGGTCCAGCAGATGCACGCCCCAGTCCAGCACCATGCCGCCGCCATGCTCTTTTGTCCCGCGCCAGTCACCGGGAATCCCCCTCGAACCATGCACGCGGCTTTCGATCCGGAACACAGGACCTATGAGCTGTTCTTCAAAAATCCTGCGCACCGTCAGAAAATCGTCGTCCCATCTGCGGTTCTGGTGTACCGTCAGAAATCTTCCCGTCTGCTGTGCTGTCTTTGTCATTTCTTCCAGATCTGACGAAGACAGCGTGACCGGCTTTTCCGAGATCACATGCTTTCCTGCGTGCATGGCACGCAGGGCAACCGGCTTGTGACTGTCATTCGGAGTCGCGATCAGAACGACATCCACAATTTCATCAGAAAGCATTGCCTCCTCATTTTCATATACCGCAAATCCGAGCTGCCGTGCCTGTGCGCGCCGGTCCTGCCGGATATCATAAATACCAGCGATTTCCACCTGCGGCACACGTTCCAGAATCTCCGTGTGCCATTTTCCCATTCCTCCAAAACCGATCAGTCCATAGGACACTTTATCCTTTTTCACCGCTGCCCTCCTTTATGCCCAGTACATGGACCCTGCTTTTTCACGGATTAAAATATGTAACAGAAACTGTATCGCTTTTTCCAGTCCTTCCTGTCCGGACATCAGACTGTCCTCGTGCTCGATGCTGACCGTGCCGTCATATCCTGCCAGACGCAGACTGGATATGATATTTTTCCAGTACTCTTCCCCATGCCCGTAGCCTACCGTACGGAAGATCCAGCTGCGCTGTCCTTCTTTCGAATAATGCTCCGTATCCAGCACACCGTTTTCCGCTTTCCGGTACGGGTCAATCGCTGTATCCTTCGCATGGAAGTGAAAGAGCGCTCCTTCCCTGCCAAGCTCCCGGATACACAGGGCCGGATCCATGCCCTGCCAGATTAAATGGCTCGGATCCAGATTTGCCCCTACCGTTTTTCCGGCCTCCCTGCGCAGACGCAGCATCGTCTTTGTATTGTACACGCAAAATCCCGGATGCAGCTCCAGCGCGATTTTCACGCCCGCTGACTCTGCTTCTTCCGCCTGCTCTTTCCAGAACGGAATCAGCACTTCATTCCACTGATAGTCCAGAATTGCTGAGTATTCCTCCGGCCACGGACAGGTCACCCAGTTCGGCTGGCTGTCCGCGGGGCCGCCGCCCGGACAGCCGGAAAATGTATTGATAACATGCACATCCAGCTTTTCTGCCAGCCGCAGTGTTTTCTGAAAATCCTCGCGGAACTTACGGGCTTTGGACGCATCCGGATGGACCATGTTGCCATGACAGCTGAATGCGCTGATCCCAAGACCGCTGCGCTTTAATTCCTCGCGGAACCGCTCCAGCGCCAGCCCGCTTTCCAGCAGCAGGTCCGGATTGCAGTGGACATTTCCCGGATATCCTCCTGTCCCGATCTCAATCATCTGTACTCCGTGATCCGTAAGCCATGTGCAGGCATCCGCAAAATCCATCTCTCCTAAAGCCGATGATAACACACCTAATTTCATCCCTGATCTCCTAATTTTTATTTCCTGCTTTTTCTGTTTTTTGTTTCCTGCTTTTTTTCTGCTTTTTATTTCCTGCTTTTGTTCTGCTTTTCGTTTCCTGCTTTTTTCTGCTTTCGTTTCCTGCTTTTTTTCTGCTTTTTGTTTCCTGTTATTTATTTGCTGAGTTCCTGATTAATTTCTTCCAGAATCCGGTCTCCGCCCTGACTTTTCCATTTCTCTGCAAACGCGTCAAATTCACTGATATCCGCTTTGCCCATGATAATCTTAGCAAAAGTCTCTTCTTCCAGTTTTTTAAGGTTTGCCCATTTGGCTTCCATCGTCTCTGTCTGCCCGTTGTAAGCGTTATAAACCGGAACATAGGTTTCCTTTACCAGCGGTGCGTCGCCGACCATAATCGCAACAAGTCTCGGAAGGTTTCCTTTGGCCAGCTCACTGTCCAGATTCCAGTTTGCAAGTCTGAAATCGTCGTAAGGCTCTTTTTTCAGCTGCGTCACTGCCTCCATGTCATTTTTCAGCAGCTTATGCGTTGAAAAATCCACCTCTTCCATCGTCGTCTCTCCCGCGAGATACTGTGACAGAATCTCATAAGACGTTTCGATCTCGTCGGCATTGTCATAAGTATTATAAAGCGGATAAAAATCTGCCGTTCCCATTTCCGTCGAGGATACGCCCTCCTCAACCCATTTCTGCTCATTCGCGATCAGATAGTTAATGATTTTAAACGCTGCTTCCGGATTTTTACATTCTTTTGACGCAACGACATACTGGGTCGTAGGCTCGGCCATATGCGTATAAAAGCTGCCGTCCTCAGAAAGCGGTGTAAAATATGCCTGCCAGTCTGCAGAGCCCGATAACGTCGTATCCGCAAAAGTATACGCGCTCCACCACGGCCCGAAAAAGATGCCTGCTTTTCCTGCCAGCAGCGGTTCCTTGCTGTCACTGCGCACAAGCATCTCCGGATCGATCAGCCCGTCTGCGTACAGCTTCGCGATATTTTCCAGCGCCGTCTTTGTCTCCGGCTGGATCGAACCATACACGATCGAACCGTCATCCCCTTCCAGCCAGTACTGCGGATAAGACTGAAAGCTGCTGAACAAAGGATCCAGCCCGAACTGGTTGCCGCCAACGGCATTCATATGGTCTGCATTGGATGGTCCCAGAATCCCGATCGTATCATCCTCGCCGTTCCCATCCGGATCCTGCGTCTCAAAAGCTTCTGCCACTGTCCGCAGCTCATCCCATGTCCGCGGCGCTTCCAGACCCAGCGCATCCAGCCAGTCCTGACGGATCCACATCTCATTGACGCCTCCGGCTATGAGGTTTGGAGCCGGAATGGCCATAATCTGACCCTGCCCATCCGTGATACATTTCATCAGCTCTTCCCCGCCAGACTCCACATAGCTTTTTAACGCTTCAGACGCATAATCATCAAAATAATCATCCAGAGACTGGATCAGATCATATTTCAGCAAAGCCCGGTACTGCGCTGCCGTAACGTTCATCAGCTCCGGAATCGTGTTGCTGCCGATACAAAGACTCATTTTCTCATCATAATCAGCCATCGAAGCTACCCAGTCATACTGCACATCGATATTCAGATCTTCTTTGAGCAGATCGATATACGTGTTATTTTCAAAAGACTTGCCTTCTGAAAGCTTCGCATTCGGATTCATCTTTCCGCCCAGATGTACCGTTACCGTCTCCGGATATTTGGAAAGCGGCAGGTCTTCTTTCGCTACTCCTTCTGCTTCCTGTACCGTTTCTTTCTGCCGGTCATCTGTACCGGAACCGCCTCCGCATCCTGCCAGCTGCATGCCACAGACGCCAAAAGCCGCTGCCAGCGCAGTCATTTTGCTGATTTTTCTTATCATTTTCATATGCTTACCTCCTTAGCCTTTTACCGATCCAAGCGTAATGCCGGACACAAAATACTTCTGTAAAAACGGATATACAATCAGTACCGGAATCATCGCGATAAAGATCTTCGCCGCATCCAGCGACAGATTATTCAGCTTCATGGCCTGCGATATCTGTTCCGCATTCATCGACGAAAAGTCCAGTGTCACGACCATCTGCTGGATATATGTCTGAAGCGGATAACTGGACTGCCTTGTGCTCAGCACCATGCCCTGAAAAAATTCATTCCAGTACTGTACAATCGTAAAGAGTGAAATCGTGGCAAGCATCGGCTTTGCCAGCGGAATATAAACAGAAAACATGCACCTCCACGGTCCCGCGCCATCCACAAAGCACGCTTCTTCCAGCTCCACCGGAAGATTTTTAAAAAAGTTCACTGCCAGCACCACATTAAATACCTGCAGGCCCATTCCGAGCACCAGCCCCCATATGCTGTCCATCAGACCATAATTTTTCATCGTTATGTACCACGGCACAATCCCTCCGTTAAACAGCATGCACAGCACAAAAATCCACATAAACACATCCCTGTGCGGAAACTGCTTTTTTGTCCGCGACAACGGGTATGCAGCCAGTATAATACATGCCATGCTGACAGCCGTACCAAGCACTACCCGCCTGACAGAAACGAAAAATGATCCGAAAAAATCACCTTCGCCCATAATCTTCTGATAAGACAGCAGGTTAAATCCAACCGGCCATAACGATACCTGCCCCGCATTGACAGCCTCCCTGCTGCTCAGGGAAACACACAGCACATACCAGATCGGAAGTATACAGATCATCGTAATCAGAACCAGAACGATTACATTGATGATATCAAAAACCTTTGACCCAAAACTCTTGTTCTCAATCATGCCATCCCTCCTAAAACAGCTTATAGCCTGTAAATTTATCTGCCAGCCAGTATCCAATGGAAATCAGAATAACGCTGATCACCGATTTGAACAGGCCGACTGCCGTAGCCAGAGAAAACTGCAGGTTCTCAAGCCCCGACCGGTACACCCACGTATCAATAATATCCCCTGTCGAATAAACGAGCGGATTGTACAGGTTGTAAATCTGGTCAAATCCGGCATTGAGGACATTTCCGAGTGAAAGAATGGCTAAGAGCGCAACCGTCGTACGAATCCCCGGCATCGTCACATGCCAGATACGCTTAAATCTTCCTGCCCCGTCCATAGCAGCCGCTTCATACAGACTCTGGTCCACGCCCAGTATGGCAGCCAGATAGACAACCATATTGTACCCGAATCCTTTCCAGATATCCGTACCAATGACAAGCGGGCGGAACAGCTCCGGTTCTCCAAAGAAATTAACCGGACTTCCATGAAAGAGCTCAATCAGCTGATTCACCGGACCCGTATATCCAAAAATATTCAGGACCACTTTGGCGAGAATGACCCATGACAAAAAATAAGGCAGATATACAATCGTCTGGATCGGCCGTTTGATTTTGTGAAAACACAGCTCATTTAACAGGAGCGCAAACACCAGTGGGACTATAATGTTTCCGATGATTTTGCCTACGGCGATGACAACCGTATTCACCAGCACCTGTTTCACATCGCTCATTTCAAACATGTACTGAAAATTTGCAAGTCCTACAAATTCCGAATGCAGCATTCCTTTGCCCGGATTGAAGTCCTGAAACGCCATGATAATGCCAAACATTGGCACTATGCTGAAAAACACAAGCCACAGCAGCGCCGGAATCAGCATCAGGTAATAATGCTTTACAAATCTTTTGATGTACATAAGATTCCCCCTTTCTTTTTTACTGAGTATACCGTCTGCAGGGGTTTTCTGCCAGATGATATCGTTTTTGATTTCTGGTATGCTTTTTCATACATAAAAAAACGTCCGAATTTAATCGGACGATTTTGCGGGGGGGATGATTTTTACATATTGGCTATGCGGACGCCGGATGGGAGGCGGCGGTCTGCCTGCCTGTGACTTTGCCCGATAAAACGGGGCATGCTATTCCAGAATGCAAGAAGT
>CANTHI010000078.1 GCA_947653505.1 uncultured Eubacterium sp. | reverse complement strand
AACAAAAAAGTTGCGACAGTTACATCAAAAGGAGTAGTAAAAGGCATCAAAGCTGAAAAATCTGTTTCGAATACAACGGTTCCGTCCGCTTTTAAAGAAAGATCATCCAGATATACGACAGAAGTCAGTTTATTAAACATCCCGGTAATTCTTGTCTGCATAAAGATGCTGCCAGACTGGGAGGTATCAATAGCTGTCTGGTTCTGCTCATCTCCTTCTATATTCAGCATAGAGTTTACAGGCGCATCCGTGACTGTCAGCTTATAGAAATCCCCGGCTTCGCGCATGGCAAAAAAATCCTTATATTCCGGGGCTTTCAGTTCCTGCCCCTTTTGTTCATCCACGACAACCGGAAAGATAGAACCATTGTCATGAACGATCAGAAAGGAATATCCGGACTGTACATTGCCCAGGTACGTCTCTCCCTGACTAAAATCAAACCATGTATTTACCTGAACCTGTGCGTGCTCCTTTTGTCCTTCGAGCGCAGCTTTTGGAATCAAAATACTATAGCTGAATGTATACTTATCTGAAAACGCACCGACTTCCCCAAGATCAATCCCCAGTCTTGTACCAGCGCTATCCCAGTCGTCTTCCGGCCGGGCTCCCGGAAACCTGACCGGCGCGGCAAACGCTTTGTTATCTGCAGCCTGTACGCTGCTGGTCCCGGATGGACCAATGCATACCATGCAAAAAGCCAGCGGAATTGTGAGAGTAGCAGCTACTATTTTTTTCAATGATTTTTTCATATATCGTCCTCCTTGCTCTTATAGTAGAAAATGGAATTAGAAATCTGTTTTCTATTCTATCAGAGCAGCTGAAAACATCGGGCAACTTTTTTCTCATTCAAAATCCTGATACAGCTGCCGTACAATCTCCGCCATTTTCTCACTCATAAGTCCTTCCTCCTGCGGCCGTATGGCATATAATATAAGAAAATCGAAGGCATTGCGCGGGTCGATACGTGCCATGCCGCTTTCTGTCAGCATCCGGTTTATGCTTCTGCAGTGCTGTTCCAGAAATTCGTCCGGCATTACATAGTCTTCGTCCAGTTCTTCATAATCATCCTCATGTACGCCGCCTGTTACAATATATAGCAAAAGCAGCGCCTTGCGTGAAACATCCTGTGTCCGGTTTTTCATTGCTTTGATACTGCGGCTGCCAGGCCAGTGTTTCTTTACGAGCTTTTGAATCGTTCCAAACCCGGAAGTCCGCTTATTTAACGGCATATTCATCCTCAGATATGTATCTGCGACCGTTTCTAAAGAATAAACCTCTTCCCCGGCATCCGTCAGAAGGTCCAGCATCTGCATAAAATAAGAATAAGCCGTATTATGATATTCGCCAAAACAGCTTTTATTTTCCAGCAGAAACTGCAGCAGCTCCTCCTGACTTTGCAGCATATGAAACCTGCTTTTATACACATCCGTCAGCGGCTGGCGCCCGCTTTCCTTTACCGGAGCCGGGCAAACCAGCGTATCTGCCATCTGCTTAGCCTGCTCATACAAAATCTGGCGCTTTAGACAGTAAGCATACACCAGCTCCCTGACATCCCTGTAATGTATCCCTTGTCCGGTCAGACGCTTAAGCAGATGATCCGATGCCGTCTCATCCAGCTCCAGAATAAAACAGATGCAAAACATCTCCTCTCTGTCCTGCGGCAGATTTTTATTGTGCAGCCAGTTATACACCTTGCGGCGGATGCTCTGTCTGGACATTGCACGATAACGGCACAGACCTTCCAGCAGCTTTTGTTCCAGATCCTCACCTTTATAGAATGCCGTGAGGTTATCTGTAAATGTCCGGAGCTGCATACCGCTTTTCATAAATTCCACAGCTTCCTTTGCGGTCAGGTTTTCCTGAATCACGATATCCAGATGTCTGGCAGAGGTTCTGCTCAGAGCTTCTGTTGCATGTCCGGACGAAATCATCTCTTTTGTATGTGTTGTCATTTTCTATTCTTCCCCTTCCTGTTCTTCACGTCAGTCTGCCGGACTGGTGTTGGAAACCGGTATTGGGGACAGCTGCGGTACATCCACCTGAATCCGCTGGCCACTGGCATCGTCATATTCATAGCAGTAAAAATGCCCATACAGGCTTTCAGCAGAACAATCAAAGGATTTTATAATCGTCCCTTTATCCCTGATTACGATATCATCCAGATAGATCTGTGATGAAACTGACTGATTCAGTCCCGTTACCATAAGTCCGGTCCCAATCTGCCCTGACCGTCCTGTATCAATGACAATCTTTCTGTCTGTTCCATCTTCATTATGCAGTAACTCACAATAAGGAAGTTCTGTTACGTCCAGTCTGTAAAAATCACCCGCTTCTTTCACCTGAAAGAAGCGGCTGTAATCTGATTGATCCACAAGGATGTCTCCCGTGTGATCATCTGCCATAACAACCGGAAAAACCTCATCCTGTGTCCGGAGCAGGCTGAACACATACTGGCTGTCCGTCGTTCCGATATGGCCCGTTTTTTCATCTTCCATGTCCAGCCACCAATGAACAATCATCTTATCCCCATCTGCCGCACAGGCTGTCTTTGGAAGATACAGGCTGCAGCTGAACGTATAATCTTTTGAAAATGCGGCAACCTCCCCGCACCCCACCATAATTACTGTCCCTGTTTCCTCCCAGCCGTCCATCTCTTCAGTATAGTTCCGAAAACAGACCGGAGCGGCGATTGCTTTATTCACCGCAGTTTTTTTGCTGCCATCTCCGCTTTGGAATTGGAAAAAGAACAGACCGGTAAGCAAAAAAACTGCCAGTATAACAGGAACCAGAGACATCCACTTTATTTTCACCGCTTTGGTATGCCCGGCTCCGGCCTTTTTATATACCGGTGGTTTTCCGCTATCTGCCGCTGTATGTCCGGACAGCGCTTTCACTCCGGACAATGCTTCCAGAAGCTGGTTCATATCCGCAAACCTGTCACTGGCGCGCAGTTCCATACCTTTTTTGATAACCTCTTCCCCATCGGCAGAGATATCCGCTCCCTCTTTCCGGAGCCGTACCGGCATATCCTGCAGCAGCCGCTCCAACGCTTCCGGCGGCGCTTTTCCAATCAGACAGTAACAGATGGTAGCGCACAAAGCATATACATCGGTCCACGGCCCGAGACTGCCATGACTCTGATATTGTTCCAAAGGCGCATATCCGTTTTTAATAACTGCCGTCACAGATTTTGACAATGGCAGATCCGCTCCTGCGGCAACTCCAATATCCAGAACCGCGCCAAAATCCAAAAGCTTTGCACTTCCATCAGAAAGGATCATCAGATTATCCGGACTGACATCCCTGTGAATTAAACCGGCTTCATGTATTCCCGCAAGAGAATGCATGACTGGTTCCAGTATCCGGAAAGTCTCATCACCAGACAGCCTGCCGCCGCGTTCTTCCACATACTGTTTTAATGTTATCCCTTCGATATATTCCATAACAATATATGCTGTGCCATATGCAAAAAAGAAATCACTGACTCTGACGATCTGCTGCATACCGGATAATTCTGCCAGTATCTGGTATTCATGAAGAAAACGCTCCCTGTATTTCTCAAACCAGCGGCTGTCTTCAGTCCGCAGGGGCCTGACCACTGCATCCGGATCACGCATGACAATACCGGATGGAAAAAATTCTTTTACCGCAATCCGTTCAGAGTCCTTCATATCCATTCCCGCATAAGTAATGCCAAATCCGCCCTGACCAATCGAACGCCCGATCAGATACCTGCCGTTTAGAACCGTTCCGGCAGCAAGCTGGTGCGGCTCATTCCGGATACTTTCGTATATCTGATGTCCCATAAAACCATCCTTAACTAATTTTCATCCATTCCCCATAAAGAATATATTCTGTAACAATAACTTCCCCGAAAAAATACAAAGCGCGGCGATTACACAGCGCTTACGCTCCGGCCAGAAGCCTGCTAATTGCTACAATCATTATAGCGAATATAGCTGTACGTGTAAAGAATTTACTCTCTTTCCTATTCATACGTTACGATTCACGGCCCAGGGGCCGCTCATAGTAACGATTCGGGGCGATATGGAAAGTCTGCTTCACCCGTGAAAAGTAACGGTGTACAGGTATTCATATTCTTGAAATTACTAATCACATATGATATATTATTACCACGCAACAGACAGGAACAGACCAGAAGAACTTAGGAACTGTTCAGAAATAACTTTTTGCAGTAAGCTATGTAACTGATTTTAGAACGACGCTGTCAGGAAAAACAGGCATATGAAAAGTTCTTTTGGAACCGTCCCTTATTGCACAAAATACCGGAAAGGAAGTGCATATTATGCCACCAGCATTACAACCACAGCCGGAAATCATCACTCTTGAGCAGTACGAATCCCTTCCGGAACACAAAAGGGTAGAAGTCTTTGACGGCATTGCCTATGATATGGCCAGCCCGTCACAGATACATCAGTCCGTTTCCATGCAGCTTTGTACTGTTATAAACAACTATATACTCCACAAAAAAGGACCTTGCCGTATATTCAGCGCCCCGTTTGATGTAAAACTATCCGATCAGCCTCTTATCATTGTCCAGCCTGATATCATGGTCATCTGTAACGAAAATAATCTGGATGGAAAACGGTGCAACGGCGCCCCGGATTTCATTATCGAAATCGTATCTCCAGAAAATCCGGCAGATGATTATATACGCAAACTGTACTATTACGAAAAATACGGCGTACGCGAATATTGGATTGTAGATCCAGGGAGAAAGACCATCACCGTAAACTACTTTGAAAGCAATATCTTAAGTGTCCAATACCCTTTCGATTCCAGGATCAGGGTCAGCATCTATGATGATTTGTTTATCAACTTCTCAGAGATTGCCAGAATGCTCAATATATAACACATGATGTAAACAGTTACAGACAAAGCAGTTTTGTACATTAAAGCGCTAAATATTTCTTGCATCCACCAAAAAAAATATGCTATAATACGCTTATTACATACAGAAAGGAATCCTACAACTATGGAACACTATTACCAGCCGGAAATCGAATGTGCCTCCCGGGAGCAGATACGGGCATGGCAGAATGAGAGACTGGCAAAAACAGTGAAACGGGTTTATGAAAACGTAGCCTTTTATAAAAATAAAATGGATCAGGAAGGTGTAAAACCGGATGATATCCAGTCTGTGGATGATCTGCATAAACTGCCGTTTCTGACAAAAGACGATCTGCGCGATGCCTATCCGTACGGTCTTCTGGCATCCCCGCTGTCTGACTGTGTACGCATCCAGTCTACAAGCGGCACAACCGGACGCCGGGTCGTTGCTTTCTATACGCAGCATGATCTGGACCTTTGGGAAGAATGCTGTGCCAGAGCGATCGCTGCTGCCGGCGGTACGAAAGAGGATGTCGTACATGTCTGCTACGGCTACGGTCTGTTTACCGGAGGCCCTGGCTTAAACGGCGGGTCCCATAAAATCGGCTCGCTGACGCTGCCAATGTCCTCGGGAAATACTGACCGCCAGATTCAGTTTATGTGTGACCTTGGTTCCACGATCTTATGCTGTACGCCGTCCTATGCGGCCTATCTGGCAGAATCCATCTGGGAACGCGGCCTGCAGGATCAGATTAAGCTCAAAGCCGGTATTTTCGGAGCCGAAGCATGGACGCAGGAAATGCGCCGTGATATTGAACAAAAACTCGGCATCAAAGCGTTTGATATTTACGGCCTGACAGAAATATCCGGCCCTGGCGTATCGTTCGAATGCTGTGAACAGACCGGCATGCATATTAACGAAGATCACTTTATTGCCGAAGTCATCAATCCAAAAACCGGAGAAGTGCTGCCGGATGGCGAAAAAGGCGAACTTGTATTTACAAGTATCACAAAAGAAGCTTTTCCGCTGATCCGTTACCGCACGAGAGATATCTGCATTCTCAGCCACGAAAAATGCTCCTGCGGCCGTACGCACGTAAAAATGACGAAGCCATTAGGACGCAGCGACGATATGCTGATCGTCAAAGGCGTGAATGTATTCCCGTCCCAGATTGAAACCGTCCTGCTCAATCAGGGCTATCCGGCCAACTATCAGATTCTTGTCGGACGTAAAAACAACAGCGATACAATTGAGGTACAGGTAGAAATGACGCAGGAAATGTTCTCCGATAATGCCGGTGTTGTAGCGGAACGTGAGAAGAAGCTTGTAAATGCATTAAAAGCCATGCTCGGCATTTACGTAAAAGTAAAACTCGTCAATCCAAAGACGATCACCCGCAGCGAAGGAAAAGCGGTCCGCGTCATTGATCAGAGAAATTTATATCAGAACTGAATATAAACAGCCCGCAAACACAATAAAAACGATAGAAAACAGACAGGAGGGGGATTATGACAGTAAAACAGATTTCCATATTTGTGGAAAACAAACCCGGGAAGCTGGCTGAACTGACCGAATATTTACAGCAGTCCCAGATTGACATGCGTGCGTTATCCATCGCGGAAGCCCAGGATTTTGGCATTGTGCGCATTATCGTAGATGATGCTTACAAGACGTCCTGTATTTTAAAAGAAGCCGGATATGTCGCTTCGATTACACCGGTGCTTGCCGTCGAGATGCCGGATGAGCCGGGAAGCCTGTTTAAAATTTTAAAAATGCTCGGCGACGGCGGCGTCAATCTGGAATATATGTACGCCTTTCTGACCCGCAAAAAAGCAACCGCTTATATGGTACTGCGGGTAGAAAACAATGAAAAGGCAATTGAGGTTTTAAACAAAAACGGCATTCATACCATCTGCCAGGAAGCGCTTTCAAATTTATAAAAGAATCAGGACAAAAACAGAAAGGGGCTGCTGATACAGCCCCTTTCCCAAATCTTTAGCAGGTGTTTTCGCTATCATACAATCACATCAGCTTTATCTTATCCGTAAGCTCATCCTTTATTAGAATAGCTTGTTTCGATTTCTTATTTAATGACAGCAATTGTAATATATGATTTTTTTCAAATTTTTATTTACATTTTCCATCACATAACTGCACACTTTATTTTCATTTACCTGTTTTTTTATTTCTACATGTTCTGCCACTTTTTTAGAAAGAAGTTCTTTATTTACATTTTTATGTGTTTCCGTTTGTACCTCACATAACGTATTTGCAGTTACCAGTGTTTCTGCCTGGATTTGTCTTTCCTCTACTAATATTAATTCATAACTTGCATCAAGTTCATATACACAACTGTTCCATATCCGTCTGCATTTAATTAAAAGCGATGGTGAATACGCACCAGACAGATATAATCCTATTATAATATCCAAAAGTAACGGATTTAAACAAAATATAAAACTCCACAGTATTCTGATAAACGTCAGCAATTTTTTTACATACTCCTGATACAGGATTTTCACATCATTAAATGCTTCCTTTATAATAGCTGTCAGTCCAAAGTCAGCCTGATCCGGATCAATAATAGAATCTTTATCCAGCTTTTTTACAGAATCAGTAAGTTCTTTCATCTTTTTAAACGTACTTCTCTTCAAATAACTTATGATAAGTGTTTTGATTATATCTATGTAGTTCTTATAATATACAGTTACCTGATTCACATTTTTTCTTAATTGAACCATAATATTCAGCTTTAATCCCATTATTTTTCCCAAAGTATTGGTTTTACATTTTATTTTATAATGGTTATCATCATCTGATGTTGTCCCAACTTTTACCACCAGCAGAAAATGAAAATATGTACAGACTACCCTTTTTACCCCTGTAATATCTTTTTTGTCCGGCAAAACGTATGGCTGGTATAATGCTATTACGTCATCTTCAGCCCCTTCGTCTTTTTTCCATCCTGCCTGACTATAAAATATCAGTTCAAAATTCTGTAAGATGTCTTCGCCATTTTTTGCCATCTTTTCCAATTTTTGCAACAAATCTGTGTCTGACATAGCAATCCTCCTTTTCGTTTATTTACACTATCATAGCATAAAACAAAGGAAGAAAACAGATTTACAATTGTAATATTCTTTTAAAACCAAAACAGCTCAAAGCTCTATCCGTTCCGGAAACGCCTCTGTGCGCATAATCCCCCACATTTTATCAATATAAGCCAGTGTATAAAAATTTTCATAATAATGATAGTAAAACGCTCCTTTTAACGTCATGCGGTAAACATCATTGTGCTCTGTCACAAATCCAAGCAGCTTAGCCAGTAATAGCTCAGCCCCGTACATCTTCTTTAACGGAACCCCGAAAAACTGCTCAAAATCCGCCGCCCGCACCTTTGTACTGTAGGCCGTCCAAAACAGATAATACACCATTCTCTGCCGCAGTGTAAACCGCAGCGTCAGCGCTGTCGGCAGTTTCCCCTGCCCAATCCGCCGGCAGTATTCCTGAATGGAAAATGTATTGATCTTAAACTGATCTGGCAAAAGTGTCGTTGCCGAACAGCCAAAGCCAAGAAAATTCTCTCTTGTCATGGAAGAGTAACGCGCGTTTTTTTCGCTGAAAAATGTCCAGATGGAAGTACGGCGGTACCCTTTGGACCTGCAGTATCTTGTAATGGCATTGAGCAGCCGGTGCTTGTCCTTTTTCGGCATTGGCCGGATTTTTCCGGGTGTAAAGGTAAAATCAATCATTGGATATATGGCGACATGATTGGCTCCATTTGCAAATGCGGTATCCAGATCTGCCCGCAGATCTGCAAATGTCTGATCCGGCAATGCAAAAATAAAATCCATCGAAACCGTCTCAAATGTCACTGTTTCCAGCGCATGTCTGACCGCCTGCAAAGAAACGCCCTTCCGTCCGAGCACCGACTGGTATTTTTTCTGAAACGACTGAATGCCGATGCTGATTTTCGTCACGCCGGCTTCCCTTAGCGTACGCAGCAGCGGAACCGTCACATCATCCGGATGCAGTTCCACTCCGATCCCTCCGGTAATCACAAAATGTTCCCGGACTGCGTCCAGTATTTCTTTCATACGATCCGCAGCAAGCGCCGGAGTCCCGCCGCCAAAGTACAGGCTGGACACCGTTTTCTTTGTATCTGCCTGCTCTCCTGCCATATGAATTTCTCTGATCAGGGCATCCATATACCTGCCGCATTGTTTTTCAGAATACACGACCTTGCAATACGGACAGAAATTACAGATGCTTCTGCAAAACGGAATATGCACGTATAACCCCGGATTCTGACAGTTTTCATAAGAAAGCTGCTGGTCATATTCTTTTGTAAACACAAACGGCTTTACCGAACGGGTCAGCCACATTCTTGTCAGACTTGTAATTGCACTCATAGCTTCTCCTGACTGCTTAATATAAACTAAATATATTTTAAATATGTACGCAGCATATCCAGAATTATTTTCAGATTTCCGCGAAACAACAGCGTATATTCTGCCACGAAAAAATATCCACACTTTTCACATAATCCAGGTATTTCGATACAGCGTCCGCAGATACTGAGCTTTCCATTTTCCATAACAACACATTGATCACAGGGCGTCGGAAACCGGTTATGAATCAGATATGGAAACGCACTCTTCAGATTAAAAACCGGAGCCTTTTCTTTCATCATCTGCGCGATCACCCTGCAGCAATGCTCTTTTTCTTTCCCGCTTAATGCCAGTGCGGCCGTATCCGGATACGGCGTATGAAAATTAAAAGAAACTGCCCGTACATGCGGCATACGCTTTGCCGTCAGACAGACATCCCGGATTGCGCTTTTATTGATCTGATTCACAGCCATATAAAAACAGATATTATCCGAGGTAGCATTACGGATATTTTTCATAATCGTATCATAGGTATCCCCTCTGATTTTATTGTGAATTCTGCGGTCCCCGTCCAGGCTGAGCAGAATCAGGTCCGCTTCGGGCAGATCAATCGGAAACGTACCATTTGTAACGACATTGACGAGCAAAAATCCCATGCGCTTAGCCTCAATCACCAGATCCCGCAGCTTCTTTTTGGGCTTTGTATCATCCTGCCATAAAAATGTTTCCCCTCCGCAGAAAAACAAAATACGTACGCCCAGATCATACAACTGCTTCATTTCCTGCCGGATCTGCCGGTACGGATACATAGCACCGGTGATATTGTTTACCGAACAGTGCCTGCAGCTTAAATTGCACTGGTCTGTCAGGATGACGGTTCCTACGATGGGATCTTTTTTTCGAAATATGATTGTTCTGATACCGAATCTAGCAAAATATGCAAAAGATGACAGCTTCATCGTTTTTCCTGCCTTTTCTGTTTCAAATAAATGCCGGATTTGCGTGTTTTTTGATAATGACAGTATAGCATATGCATTCTGGCAGGTCAATGCTGTATGATTGGTGGGTCCGGGCAGGGCATCCGTGTGATAGCAGTTTGTCAGATAAGAAGTATTACATTGCGGCTACGCGGACGCCGGAGGGAGGCGTTGATCTGCTGCCTGTGACCCGGAGCGGCACCTTTAGCTGCTGGCGAAAATGCAACCATTTACATAAAAGTGTTGCATTTTGGCTACGCGGACGCCGGATGAGGGAACCGGCCCTGTTTCATTGTTCCGGTTTCCAGAATGTAAGAATCTCTAAGTATTCTGGAAAAGGAACAGGCAGACAGGCTAACGCCTCCCATCCGGCGTCCGGACAGCCAAAATGCAACA
>CANTHI010000077.1 GCA_947653505.1 uncultured Eubacterium sp. | reverse complement strand
GTTCCCTCATCCGGCGTCCGGAAAGCCGATATGTACTGTTCTGGTTTATCCAGGTCAGGTCCACGTAGCCAATACGCAACACTTTTATGTAAATTGTTGCATTCTTTGCTTAAGTTCGCGTCTATGGGATAAAGTCCGGTCAGCCATAAAAAGCGCCGTGCCGGAACGTGGCGGGTCTGTTACGGTTGAAATGGCCAATGGCAGCCTGTCTGAACAGATCTATTTTAAGCTATTCAAAATATAATTCCTTTGCAACATGATTTGTCGAAATTTTTATGATCTGAAATAGTATAGTAATTCACTTTATGTAAACTCTTTCACGTAAACGTCTCAGTAAAAAGAATTTATTTTAATAATTAGTTGACAAATATAGAGGAGATATGTAGAAGAATGAAATTTGTAGATAAATCTGGTTCTGTCATATTGCAATCTGTCTGTTCCAATTGAAATAGGAGGTTATCTCGTAATTATGAAAAAAACAGTAATTCCGGTCATACTTGTTCTTTCTCTTGGAATCCTGATCTGTCTGGCTGTAAAAGCAGGTAAACAAAACTCCAGAGACAAATCAAAAGAAACCCTGTCTGTTACTGAAACTGCACAAAATGAAAATACAGATATAAAAGAAAAAAAAGATATGTCTTTTTTAAAAAATAAGAAAGAGAATGTTCCCATAAATAAGGATTCAAAACAGGAGAATGCAGGACAAAAGGACACGGTACAAAAGGACACGAAGCGGACTGAAAAATATGGGAGCCGTATCAGTCAGGAAAAAGATAAAAGTTATGAAAACAATACTATCCGTCAGGAAAGCAATAGAACTGAAAAAACGGATAGAACTGAAAAAACGGATGCAAATCATAAAACAGATATAAAACATCGTGCGGATACAAATTATAGTATTGATACAAAACATCGTACGGATACAGACAATACAAAAGCTATCAGTCATACAAAAGGAAAAAACAAAACTTCACAGGAAAAAATGTCCAATAAAGCTTTGCTCATAGCGATAGATGCCGGACATCAGCAGCATGCAGATCATGATCAGGAACCGGTAGGTCCCGGTGCATCCCAGACAAAGGCGAAAGTATCCTCCGGCACAAGTGGTATATCGACCGGACTGGCTGAGTATGAACTGAATCTAAAGGTAGCGCTGAAGCTAAAAGAGGCTCTTAAGGAAGCAGGGTACGAGGTGCTGATGGTGCGGGAAAGCAATGATGTCAATATCTCAAACAGCGAACGGGCGGCAGCCGCCAATGATGCCGGCGCTGACGCTTTTCTCAGAATACATGCCAATGGAAGTGAGAACCATTCGGTAAACGGTATGATGACTATCTGTCAGACAGGTGCCAATCCTTATAATGGGGAGTTGTATGAGAAGAGCCGGAGGCTTTCGCAGGCGATTCTGGATAATATGGTAAGTGCGACAGGTGCGCGTAAGGAATATGTGTGGGAGACAGACAGTATGAGCGGCATTAACTGGGCGAAGGTGCCGGTTACGATTATCGAGATGGGATATATGACAAATGCACAGGAAGATGAGCTGCTGGCGACGGAAAAGTATCAGGAGAAAATTGTCCAGGGAATTTTAAACGGTCTGGAGCAGTTTTTTTCTGAATCAGAAGCGTAACACTCGTGAACTGGTGATCAGGTTTACCACATGTCAGCATAAGTGATAGAAATAGAAAATGAAACGTTGGAAAGGATGGAACCATGAATCATACAGATTATATAAGAATTGACTTTGATCCGGATCATCCGGATGCCTTTGCGGTTATACAGGAAACGCAGCCGGACAGCAGCTCTGAAAAGGTACTGGCAGCTATTGATGAAAAAATAGAAGCAGAACTGGCAAAGGAAGTCAGAAAGTATGCGTCTGATTTTGCAAGTGCCTCAGATGGACCGGGCAGCAGAGAAGACGGAGGCTGTACAGCAGGTCAGTCAGTGGGAAATGAGTGGGAAAGCGCGCAAGAGAGCAGTCGTACATGGAAGGAAGAAGAGATTACGCCTGCAGGAGAGACGGAAGCTGCATCCGCAGAAAAAGGAGCGCCGGAAAGTGAGAGCATGCGTGTGGAAAAAGGAGCGCCGGAAAGTGAAAGCATGTGTGCGGAAAAAGGAGCGCTGGAAAGTGAAAGCATGTGTGCGGAAAAAGGAGCGCCGGAAAGTGAAAGCATGTGTGCGGAAAAAGGAGCGCCGGAAAGTGAAAGCATGCGTGCGGAAAAAGGAGCACCGGAAAGTGAGGGCATGTATGCAGAAGCTGGCAGGAAAGAAGAGACTGCATGCACGGATTATCAGGAAAGGGAAGCCGTACCTGCACAGGACCGGGGAGAGGGAGTATCTGCATTTGCCGGAGAGCAGAATGGCGGGACGGACGATATTCATAAGATTTTAACAGAATATATGGAAGGTGTGGACAGGATAAACCGGACGATGCAGCGGCTGGAAAAGAAGTTTGACAGTGAGATTTTAAATGCACAAAACAGGGACTCTGCGGTCAGAGCGATTTATAAAGAGATGAATGAATATAAGGCAGGGCTGGTAGAAAAAGCGATGAAAAATGTCTTATATGATATTGCTGATTTTAGGGAAACAATGCTGTCGCAGATCCGGTTCTGGAAAGAAAAGAAGGAGCAGGACAGCATCCCGCTGGAGGAATTTGCGTCTTATGCAGATGATCTTGCGGACATTCTGGAACGATATGATGTTACCATTTATAAAGGAGAACCGGGACAGGAGAATATTGCGGTCAGGCAGAAGATTGTCAGTAAAGTCGGGACAGAGGATGATAAGCTTGTGAAAAAAGTTGCAAAAAGCCTGAGCTATGGATATGAGTATCATGCAAAGGTCCTGTATCCGGAAAAGATCAGCATATACGTGAAAAACAGTGGAGACAAAAAATCCGGATCATGAAACCAAAGTAAAAACAGAGAAAGAAACCGGATAAAATACCAATAGAAAATAGCACAAAGAAATCCGGTAAAATCAGAAAAAACCAGATTTCAGGAAAGGAAAAAGAACAATGGAAAATAAAGCATTTGGCATCGATCTGGGAACGACGTATTCCTGTATCAGTTATGTGGATGACGTTACAGGGGAACCTGTAGTCGTTGATAATATGGAAGGGACAAATGTTACTCCGTCAATTGTCTACTTTGAAGACGATTCGTCTTTTACGGTTGGCGATGTGGCAAAAGAATCTGCAGTGGTATATCCGGAAAGTACGTGCGAGTTTGTAAAACGGAAAATGGGAATCGATAAGGTAGCCATTACGGTAGGCGGGAAGGATTTTGCTCCTGAGCTGGTGTCCTCGCTTATTCTGCGCAAGCTGGTGGCGGATGCAGAAACCGCGCTGGATACTAAAATTGAGGACGTAGTCATCACCTGTCCGGCTTATTTTGGAATCGCGGAAAAGACGGCGACACAGGAAGCGGGTAAACTGGCTGGGCTAAATGTGCTGGAGATTATTAACGAGCCGACGGCGGCTGCGCTTTGTTATGGCAGTCTGCGTGGGGTGGAGGATAAAGTCATTCTGGTCTATGATCTGGGTGGTGGTACGTTTGATGTGACGATTATCCGCGTCACGCCAAAAGAAATTGTCGCGATTGCAACCGATGGAAATCATCAGCTGGGAGGTAAAGACTGGGATAAGGCGCTGATGGAGTATCTGGAAGATGAGTTCCGTTCCCAGAAAGATTTTGACGACGCGTTTGATCTGGAAGCGACGCAGGATCTGCAGCTCAAGGCAGAAAAAGCGAAGCAGCAGCTGACGGCAAAGCCACAGACCAAAGTAATTGTAATGGCTTCGGGAGTTAAGGCCAGCATTGAAGTGACAAGGGAAACATTTGACGATATTACGAGCGTATTATTACGGCAGACGATTGATAAAACAAAGGATGCGATAGCGGCAGCGGCGAAAAAGGGTGTGACTGGCATCGATGAGATTATCCTGGTAGGCGGTTCGTGTAAGATGCCGCAGGTAAAAGCTGCTGTTGAGACGGAGTTTGCGGATATTCCGATTAAGATGTTTGAGCCGAATACAGCAGTTGCAAAAGGAGCAGCCATCCATGCTGACAATCTGAAAAAAGGGCAGGCCGGTCTGCAGGAATGGAAAGAAGATATGGAGGCTGTATTAGAAGAGATTAATAAAAAGCGCTCAAAAGAAGAACAGGTAACGATAGATGATCTGATGAGCGAAGAGATTTCCGGAGAGATCATGGAGCAGGTCGAGAAAACGATTGAACGGACGGGCGGCGATATGGAGAAGGCAAAGTTCTTTCTGGGCGGAGGCGTCAGAAAAGAAAGCGGTCCGGTGCTTCGTAATATCACGTCTAAAAGCTTTGGTGTTGAAGTACTGGTAGACGCTGCGGGAGGCAGGGTATCCAAAATCAGAAATCTGATCACAAAGCAGGACCCGGTGCCGGTTACGATCTCACAGGAATTTGGAACCGCTTATCCAAACCAGCAGACAGCTGAAATTGTAGTATATGAGACGGATATTACCGATGAAGTTTATGATATTGACGGTCTGGAGCCTTTGGGAACGGCGATACTGGAACTGCCCGGCAATCTGCCGGAGGATGCTCCGATCGAGATTACATTTGGTCTGACGACGGATGGATTGTTAAAAGTGCGGGGATTTGAAAAGACATCCAATAAAGAGTGCAGGGTGCAGCTGCAGTCTGGCGCGATCAGCACTGAAGAAGAAATTGCACAGATGCAGGAGTATGCAAAGGGGATTACTCTGCTGCAGTAGGGGAGGAGTTTACGATGAGAGTCGGTATCGATCTGGGCACGACCTATTGCGCGGTTGCCTGCATAAATCCGCAGTCAGGAAAGGCGGAAATTATTGAAAACAGTCTGGGAAAGCCGGTGACACCGTCAGTTTTATATTTTGCTCCGGATGGTCAGATTCTGCATGGGGAAGATGCAAAGATTTTTCTGGAAGAAGGATCGGATTTGACGGCCAGCTATTTTAAATATTATATGGGGGATGATACCTACCGGATTGAAAGAAACGGAAAGGAATATTCAGCGGTGGATCTGTCTGCGGAGCTGTTAAAAGGAATCGTACGGGAAGCAGAGGAGCAGGCCGGGGAGAATATCTATGATGCGGTCATAACGGTTCCGGCGTATTTCGATCATTTTAAGCGGCAGGCCACGCTGCAGGCAGGAAAAAAAGCAGGACTGAATGTACTGCAGATTATTAGCGAGCCTACGGCAGCAGTGTTTGCTTATGGCATTTATGGAAAAGGAACCGATCAGACGATACTTGTCTATGATCTGGGCGGCGGTACGTTTGATGTGACGATTGCACATATTTCAGAGGATGAGATACAGATCCTTGGTACGGATGGAGATCACAGGCTGGGCGGCAAGGACTGGGATGATGCGCTGGCAGGGTATCTGTCTGATCAGTTTGCGGAAGCGTATGACGTGGATCTGAATGCGGATCCGGATATGGCGCTGACGCTGCAGACCATCGCAGAGAAGACAAAAAAACAGTTATCTTCCAGACAAAAGTGTAAAGTTTCGCTGAATTTTGAAGGACATCATGGAGAATATCTGGTCACACAGGAGTTATTTGATGATCTGACCGCATTTTCCCTGAACAGAACAAAGGATATTATTTCCGGTCTGTTTACAGAGCTTAAGATGGATTGGGGTGATATAGACGGGGTGCTGTTAGTTGGCGGTTCTACCAGGATGCGTCAGGTTCATACATATGTGGAGCAGATGTCCGGCAAAGCGCCGATGCGGGGAGTAAATGTGGACGAAGCGGTTGCACTGGGAGCGGCAATCCGGGCGAATACTGACGCGGACGGAAAGTCGCAGGCGCGGTACGCAGTCGGCGGGAGCAGGGGATCAGAGCCGGTATATCAGATCGCGGGAGCAAAAAAGATCAGGGATGCTACTGCGCACAGCATGGGAATGATTGCGGTCAGCAAAGACGGTACCAGATATGTAAACAGTATTATGGTGCGAAAAAATTCTGAGATTCCTGCAAAAGTTACCAGAACATATGAACTGGGCGTTTCTAAAAACAGGGAAAATAAGCAGGAGGTATACGTGGTTCAGGGGGAGGAAGAGACGCTGACCGATCCGCTGAACTGCTCGGTACTCGGAAAATATGTATTTACCGGGATTGAGGCGGCTAAGGAACGGAAAGAACAGGTTGACGTGACCTTTTCCTATGATGAAAACAATATCGTACAGGTATCCGCTGTGCAGAAGCGTACCGGCGCCAGCCTGACTCTGCATATTGAACCGGTAGAAGAGGATATGAGCTGGGTGACAGGCAGTCCAAAAGCGCGTAAGGGACAGCACAGCCAGGATCTTGCCGTGCTGCTTGCGGTTGATCTGTCCGGCAGTATGGAGGGGGATCGTCTGCGTGAGGCAAAAAAGGCAGCAGTCAGCTTTGTGCATGAATTTGATCTGGATGATACACAGGTCGGGCTGATTATTTTTTCAGACAAAGTCATGATAGATCAGAATCTGACACATAATGAAGGCAGACTGACAGCGAAAATCAGCCGGTGGAAGGTGAATGCAAGGGGCATCGGATATGGAACTTCTGCAGAGCCATTTACCGCCGCAGCCAGTGTTCTGGATGACTGTGGGAGCAGTCTGCGGTATCTGGTCGTGCTGACGGACGGATACTGGGGGAATGCAGATCAGGCGGTTAAAAAAGCAAAGCAGTGTCATAAAAAAGGCATAGAGGTCATTGCGCTGGGATTTGGAGGAGCAAATAAGGCTTTTCTGGACCAGATTGCGTCTAAGGAAGATTTTTCATCGTTTGCACAGCTGTCGGAGCTGGAGGCAGCATTGACAGGGATTGCAAGGATTATGTAGCCGGGGCCGTGCAGCCTGGATGTGAGGAAGAATATGGGAAAAGGACTTGATAATTATTATCTGATACTCGGACTTGATTTCGCAAAGCCGGAGTCTGATATACAGGTCATTCAGCAGCGGCTGAAAGAAAAAACCGATTTTTGGAACCGGAATGCAGATAAAGGCACCATGCAGCAGAAATACCGGCAGTATAAAAGTCAGGTTCTGGATATCGGCAAGGTAATGACGACGAAAGAGCTGCGGACGGCAGAGGCTTCTGATGCCATGCAGTTTGTGAGTGGTATTTTAAAAGAAGAGCTGAGATTTTTTGCCGGTAAAAAGGAGATTGAGGAAACCGCGGCAAAGGCGATGATGGAAAAATGCGGTCTGTGGCCGGAAATGTTTGAAACCTTATCCGGATTAAAGATAATTCCGGACCAGAATGCAAAAAAGACGCAGGATGAGGATCCAAATCCAAAACCGGATAAGCTGGCAAAGTTTAGAAAGTATACGCCGGATCTGGATATCGTGCATAAAGAAAACCTGTATGATTTTCTGGCCGGGGATCAGATGGAGGGTTCTGTGCTGCAGGCATTGGATGGAGCTGAACTGATTCAGGGCTATTCTGATCCTTTAAAAAAACGGGTAAAAAACGGAAGAACTGAAGAGGATGTTGCGACAAAAAGTCTTTGCGCGGCGTGTGAAGAAGTCTTTGATCCGAAAAACGGACAGCTGCGGGTAAATTATGACAAATATCTGATCTGGCAGAAAATCGACGCCGTTATCAACAGAATGGTAAAGTATGCCGGTATGAAAAAGAGTCTGGAAGCACAGCAGGCAGAGCTGTTTACAGACGAGCTTACACAGATTCTGCGAAGCAGGGAAGAAGCAGAAAAACGTTTCCGGCAGATTTGTGGTTTTAAGGATATCCGCGCAGGCGGTGGTGCAGCGCAGCAGGCAGAAATCCGGCAACGGGTTTTATGCGGTCACTGTTTCCAGATGTCGGATATCTCGCATGGAGAACGCAGGTGTACGTTTTGCGGAAAGGATCTGTATCTGGTCTGTCCGCAATGCGCAAAGGAAGCGGCTGTTTCTTCCAAAGCATGCGGCCATTGCGGATTTGTATTTGAAAATATAAAAAAGGCGGAGATATACTGCGACAGGGCACAGCAGGCGCTTAAGAACATGGAGCTGGATAAGGCAGCAGGAGCTCTGGCAAAGGCAGCAGAACTTGCACAAAAATATAAAAGAATCCATGAACTGCAAAAACAGCTTGGGGAGCTGCAGGCGACTTTTTCCAAAGAGATTGCAAAGATGAACCAGCTGGCAGCAGAAAAGAAATTTTATCAGGCGGCGCAGATACTGCGCAGTCTGCAGAAAAAAGCGCCGGCTGCTGAGATCGCGGATGCGGTGCTTATAGAAACGGCTGTAAGAGAAGCGGAACGGCTGTATCAGCAGGCGGTAAGGGAGACCTCAGAACAAAAGCTGATCGAAGCATGTTCCGGTATCACAGGGATTTGTCCGGATTATCCGGGAGTAGAAGCGCTGCTGTTAAAGTATCGTCCGGGTCCTCCGGCTGCGCTCCGGATCCTCTGCGATCCCCGCACGGGATCCAATCTGCTCACATGGGAGAAAAGTCCGTCAGCCGGAACGATATCGTATAAAATACTACGGAAGGCAAACGCAGCGGCGGATTCCATGCAGGATCCGGCAGCGGAAGAGATCGGAACAGCAGGAGATGCAGAGTTTACAGACACCAGTCCAAAGTCCGGGGTGACTTATTATTATAGTGTGTATGCAATGCGTGCGGGTGTGTCATCAGATCCGGTATGTGCCAGTGCGGTCAATCTGTCGCAGATCCAGTTTATCGCAAAAGAGGAAGGCGATGGTTATATCCGTCTGGAATGGGAGCCTTTGCAGCAGAACGCCCGGCTTGCGGTCTGCAGGGGAGAAGATGCCGCGCCGCAAAAAATCAGTGACGGGAAAATGATACGGGCGGCAGATACGTTTCTTTTAGATGATACGGTAGAAAATGACCGGTGCTATTATTATCAGTTTTTTGTGACGTATCAGACAGGACGGAAAGATACGGTAGTTTTAACGACTGCGGGGCCGCTGATTCCGTCTGCGCTGCCGGAGCCGGCAGATGGTCTTACGGTGCGTGTGATGGAAGACTGCCTGTTTGAAGCAAAATGGCAGGATCCAGGGAAAGGCAGGATCCGTCTGTATTATACAAGACAGAGGGTTTCTTTAAAATATGGGGACATTACGACACTGGATAAGGTCGAAAGGTTTTTAAAACCAGTGGACAGTGTATCGTATGCAGCAGGCTGCTGCCGGTTTCGTCTGGATGGCACTGGCAGCTGTGCGGTAATACCGGTAACAATCAAAGGGCAGACAGCTGTCATCGGAGAGCAGGCGGCTGTGATGCAGGTGGAAAAGATACAGGTACAAAGCATGGAACAGATCAACAGCAATCTGAGGATTACGATCCGGTGGCCCAAAGACGCCGCATCGGTCCTCGCGATATACGGAAACGACGGTTATGCCTTAGATCTGGAGGATCGCAGGGGAAAGACGGTGCGCAATTTTTCAAAAGAAAAATATGAAGCAGATACAGGCATTTATCTGCAAAATATAGAGAAGAAGGATTATTATATCGTTCTGTACAGCGCAGTCAGACTGAACGGGGAACTGATATATTCAGAAGGGACGCAGGTCTTTTATGCAAACAGGCCAAAGGCAGATATCCGGTATGCCATCCGGGTGAAAGGATTTATAAATAAACAGATCGAAGTAGAGTTTCTAAGCGATGAGACAGAGTTTTATCTGCCGGATGTAGATCTGGTGTGCAGACAGGGAAGCCCGCCTGTTTATGTAACTTCTGGCAAAGTAGTGGAGCATATTGACCGGCAGGAGGTACAGGGCAGCTGTAAAGTAATCTTTCCACTGGAAGCGGTTCCAAAAAACAGTTATCTGAAACCATTTTTTTCGGATGAGGACAGTCTGGAGAAATTAAGCTTACGGCCTGTATATGGTACCAATTTTAAAGTGCGTTAGCGTGTGTCCGGGTAGACCGGTTGATATGATAGAAATAAAGAAAAGTGGGAGGAGTTATCATGGCAAAATATACATGTCCATACTGTCTGCGGGAATATCCTTTTTCTGAGGTTGAATTTCGCTGCGTAAATAGTTTCTGTCCGGAAAAAGCGCAGGATGAACAGTACGCAAATTATCTGGGAATGAAAAAGGAATCGATGCAACAGACAAACGTGACGTTTCGATCAAGGGCAAGGATTCCGGTGCTGCTGAAAAACAGATATATGCCAGTATGGGAAAATTGCCCGCACTGTGGTAACAAATCATCGCAGAGAGTATGTCCGGGCTGCCATAATAAGCTGCCGGAGGGTATTCAGGATAGCGAAGATATGATTATTCCGATCGTTGGGAGCCGTGATACGGGGAAAACGCATTTTATTACGGTTCTGATTCATGAGCTGCAAAACAGAATCTGCCCGGAAATATTTAACGGAACATTTGATCCGATGGACGATGAAGTCTATAAGCATTACCGGGAACATTTTTTTAACAGGGTGTTTATGGATAAGACGCTGCAGGATCTGACAAAGACGGGAAATGTGCGAGGGGAAAGCTCTGTACGCAAACCTCTCATTTATGAAATGAAGATTCCGGTTGATGAGAATGGAAAAAGAGTACGAAAGTTTACATTTATCTTTTATGATGCCGCAGGTGAAGATCTGCAGAATGAGTCAGTCATGAAAACAGTAAACCGGTATATCTGCAAGGCATCGGGGATTATCTTTTTGCTCGATCTCGTCAGCCCGTATCGATGAAGAGCTGTTAATTTCATCTTCATTCAT
>CANTHI010000076.1 GCA_947653505.1 uncultured Eubacterium sp. | reverse complement strand
ACTGCTATTAACGAAATGCAGGAGACAGATGCGTGGATTATAAGCAGGAACAGTATATGCGGATGCAGCAGTACCAGAACGCAGCCAGAACGCCGTTTTATATGAGCTATCCGCTCCAGAATGTGTACATGACGGAGCTGGAATATGAGCGGGATATGGAACGCATGAAGGAATTGTATCCGCAGGAAGCAAAGCGGATCCAGAAGCTTGTCGAAGAAGAGTGTGATAAGCTGGAATACGAAGGCAGTATGATGTTTGATGAATATCCGGACCGTGTGATGCTCAGGGTGATCTGTGACAGGATCTATCAGCTGGCCTCCGGTCCGCTGGAACAGCCGGAGCAGGAGAAACCGGAGCCTGCCGTGAATCAGGTAAAAGAGCTGTCCGCAGAACAGGATGTGGAAGAGCTGAATTTCAGATGGAATCCGGGACCGCCGCCGGGAGGGGGCTGGCCACCGCCACCGCCGCCAGGCAGACCACCGGGAGGGGGCTGGCCACCACCGCCGCCACCGCCAGGCAGGCCACCGGGAGGAGGCTGGCCACCGCCGCCACCACCACCGCCGCCGCAAAATGCGGGACTGGGCAACCTGATCGAAGTGCTGCTGTATAACGAGATGTATAAAAGACGCTGCAGACATAACCGGTGCCGCCGCTGGTGGTAGCAGCCGGATGAAGTCCGGGGCTGTGTCAGAAAAGGGTATGTGATAAAAATTCCGCTGTGGCTTTTCCGTTCACATTCTGGTGACAGAACACTGGAATGTGAACCTGTGGCTGCAGCCTGAAAAATTTACGAAAGGAATAACAGATGAAAAAAGGGCTGATTAAGGCAGCAGTGCTGTCTGTTCTATTTATGCTGACGCTGGCAGTATCCAGCAAAATTATGAACAAGAACCAGCTGGATCTGACGACGGAGATGGAGGCACCCACGCTGCCGGTCATCGTATTGTATAATGGGGACGGGCAGATCAACGAGCTGCATGGGTATACTGCGCAGATGGATGCGACTGGTATGAGGGATACGATCACGCCTCTTTCGAGCAGCAGGGAGGTTCCGCTGCAGATCCGGACATCTGGCTGTCAGATAGACGGGATTTCTTATGAGATCCGCAGTATTGACGGAGAACGCCTGATCTCAGACGGTGATATTACGTCGTTTGAGGAAAGCGATGGCCAGATCCGGACAAGCGTACCCGTGCAGAGCCTGCTGGAGCAGTCCAGGGAGTATATTCTGACATTAAAGCTCAGGCAGGATGAGGAAGTATGGTATTATTATACGAGAATCGCGGATGCCAGAGACTGCTATGTGGCTGAGAGTGTACAGTTCGCACAGCAGATCAGTGAGCTGACATTTTCAGATTCTCCGGATGGGCTGTCGACTTACTGGGAGCCGGATGCGTCTGGTGATAATTCGTCGCTGCATAAAGTGACGATTCATTCCAGTCTGACGCAGGCGAACTGGGGAGATTTTAAATGTGACCGGATGACTGTGCCGGTGCCGTCGGTGAAAGAGATGAACAGCTCCTATAATGTGATTGTGTTAAATTATGTCGTCACATCACATGAGAATAACGGGGAACTGGAGTACTATAACGTAGAGGAATATTACCGGATCCGTTATACGAATGAACGCATGTACCTGTTAAATTTTGAACGAACGATGAACCAGATTTTTAATGGGGAAAATGATTTTCTGTACGAAAATTATCTGCAGCTTGGTATCCGTTCCAAAGACATTGAATATATGCAGAATGAGTCGGAAACAGTGACCTGCTTCGTACAGGAGGGGGATCTTTGGAGCTACAACCAGTCCTTCGGGCGGCTTGCGGAAGTGTTCAGTTTTCGCGGTCATGAAGGAATTGAAGTACGGGAAAATTATATGCAGCATGATATCCGGATTCTGAATGTGGATGAGGCGGGGGACATTGATTATGTCATATATGGCTACATGAACCGCGGGATCCATGAAGGGGAGATGGGTATCTGTTTTATGCATTATACGAGTCAGACCAATACGAATGAAGAAAAGCTGTTTTTGTCCTTTGACAAATCGTTTCAGGTTCTTCAGGCTGAGATTGGCAGACTCATTTATGAAGACGCGGCAGGAAATATTTATCTGTTGTTTAACGGAACCGTATTTCATATCGATCTGGCGTCGATGGAAATGGAAGAGATTGCCAGCGGGCTGATGGATGACAGGTATGCGGTGTCGGAATCCAACCGGTATTTCGCATGGATTCCGGACCCGGATTCCCGGGAAATATCGGTGATGGATCTGGAAACGGCAAAGGTCAGCCAGATTCGCGTGAAGGCTGGCAGATCGCTGCGCGTGCTGGGATTTCTGCAGGAGGATCTCGTGTACGGGATCGCGGCTGAAAAGCATAAATCCGGCGGAATTGCAGGGATCCGGCAGATGCCGATGTATGCACTGCGGATCGTGGACGCTTCCAGTATGGAGGTGCTAAAAAAATACCGGAAAAAAGGATATTATATTGATTCGGTGGAGTTTACAAACGGAGTGCTTATTATGCACAGGCTGACGGCGAAAGAGGGCGGTTATGCACAGGCGCCGCAGGATTCCATCGTAAACCGGGGGCAGGAGGATGAGGAGAAAAAGATCATCCATGCGACCGTTACGGAAGAGAAGCAGACACAGATGCAGCTGACGCTGACAGAAATGAAAAAAGAGACACCGCCTGTTTATGTCGCGGCAAAGCAGATCCTGAATCAGGAAGAAAAAACGATGGCGCTAAAAACCACGCAGGAACAGGAAATGTATTTTGCATATGCGAAAGGCGCCATACAGGAAGCGACATCGGTGATCGCGGATGCAATCCGCAGTGCGGATGATCACATGGGCGTTGTGGTAGATGAAAAGCAGAATTATATCTGGAAGCGCGCGCGTAAAAATTTCCAGCAGCCTCTGGAGGTACAGCCTTCGGATGCGGATGCGTCAGGCTCTGCGGTAGTAAAGTGTGTCAGCGCGCTGCTCAGGCATGAGGGAATTGAGGTCAGCGCGAAAGAGCTGCTGGACCGTGGGGATACGCCGCAGGGGATTCTGGAGTCGCTGCTGTCGGAGAAAGAGATTATCGTCATTGAAGGAGGAGCCCTGTCACAGGTTCTTTATTATGTAAACTGCGGGACTCCGGTTCTGGCAGCCGCGGGAGCACAGACGACGATGCTTGTGACCGGATATGATGCCCTGAATGTCTGGCTGTACGATCCGCAGGCTGGAGGTACGGTAAAGAGCACAATCGAGGAGGCGGACGCGCGGTTCCGGGCGGCCGGAGGCATCTATATCGCGTACCAGTAGAAGCGGAATGTCTGCTTGACATGAGGAAAATATGAGGCTAAAATAAAGCAATCATGGCAGGATGTCTGACGATGAAAATAAAAGGAGAAAAATATGGCGAAAGACAAGAAATTAGTAGAATCCATTACCAGTATGCAGGAAGATTTTGCACAGTGGTATACAGATGTGGTAAAAAAAGCAGAATTAATTGACTATTCTTCGGTAAAGGGCTGTATGATCATCAAACCGGCCGGATATGCGCTCTGGGAAAATATCCAGCATGAGCTGGACCGGAGGTTTAAGGAAACGGGTGTGCAGAATGTGTATATGCCGGTGTTTATTCCGGAAAGCCTTTTGAACAAAGAAAAAGATCATGTAGAAGGATTTGCGCCGGAAGTTGCGTGGGTCACGCATGGCGGGCAGAATCAGCTGCAGGAAAGACTTTGTGTCAGACCGACTTCTGAAACGCTGTTTTGTGATTTTTATAAAAACGATGTGCAGTCTTACCGTGATCTGCCAAAAGTATATAATCAGTGGTGCTCTGTCGTAAGATGGGAAAAGGAAACGAGACCGTTTTTGCGCTCCAGAGAGTTTTTATGGCAGGAAGGACATACGGCGCATGCTACGGCGCAGGAAGCGCAGGAGCGGACAGAGCAGATGCTGAACGTATATGCGGCGTTTTGTGAAGAAGTCTTAGCGATTCCGGTGATCCGCGGACAGAAGACGGAAAAGGAAAAATTTGCGGGCGCAGAGGCGACGTATACAATAGAAGCCCTGATGCATGATGGCAAGGCGCTGCAGTCAGGTACGAGCCATAATTTTGGCGATGGGTTTGCAAAAGCGTTTGGGATCCAGTATACGGATCCGGATAACCAGCTGCAGTATGTGCATCAGACCTCCTGGGGGCTGAGCACCCGTATTATCGGTGCGATTATTATGGTTCATGGCGATGATTCCGGTCTTGTACTGCCTCCGGCGATCGCTCCGACGCAGGTTATGATTATCCCGATCCAGCAGCAGAAAGAAGGAGTGCTGGAAAAAGCAGGAGAGCTGTACCAGACATTGAACAGACAGTTCCGTGTAAAGGTCGATGACAGCGCCAAGAGTCCGGGCTGGAAATTTGCAGAGCAGGAGATGCGCGGCATACCGGTCCGTATTGAGATCGGACCGAAAGACATCGAAAAAGGACAGTGCGTGCTTGTACGGCGGGATACGAGAGAAAAATATCAGACGGCGCTGGAGGAAGTACCGCAGAAGCTGGCGCAGCTGCTGGATACGATCCAGACAGATCTGTACGAACGGGCAAAGGCACACAGGGATTCCCATATTACAGACGCGGTTACTTACGAAGAGTTCCAAAAGGCACTGGAAGAAAAACCTGGCTTTATCCGTGCGATGTGGTGCGGGGATCAGGCATGTGAAGATAAGATAAAGGAAGAGACGACGGCGACTTCACGTTGTATGCCGTTTGAACAGGAGCAGATTTCAGACGTATGTGTCTGCTGCGGCCGTCCGGCAAAAAAACTGGTATTCTGGGGAAAAGCATATTAAGCAGATGAAAATAGAATCTGATCATAAGGATGTAAAAGTAAAAGTAAAAATAAAGCTGCCGGAAAAGGTAAAACACATACTGGACAGCCTTCAGGCACATGGATATGAAGCCTATGCAGTCGGGGGCTGTATCCGCGACAGCCTGCTGGGAAGCGGACCAAAGGACTGGGATATTACAACGTCAGCGCTTCCCATGCAGGTCAAGGAGCTGTTTGCGCGCACAGCCGATACCGGACTGCAGCACGGGACAGTCACTGTCCTGCTCGGACGTGAAGGATTTGAGGTCACGACCTACCGGATCGACGGGGCATATACAGATGGCAGGCATCCGGACGAGGTGATCTTCACGCCAAGCCTGCTGGAAGATCTCAGGCGGCGGGATTTTACGATCAACGCGATGGCATATAATGAACATCAGGGACTTGTGGATGCATTTGGCGGGGTCAGGGATCTGAAGGCCGGAATCATCCGGTGCGTGGGAGATCCGATGGACCGTTTTAAGGAAGATGCTCTGCGGATGCTGCGTGCAGTCCGGTTTGCGGCACAGCTAAATTTTACAATGGAAGAACATACAAAGCAGGCAGTCCGCAGGCAGTCCGTGGATCTGAACCGGATCAGCGCAGAACGGATTCAGGCGGAACTGGTGAAGCTGGCAGTATCACCGCATCCTGAATATATACGCATACTGTATGAGCTTGGGATCTCGAAAGTGATTCTGCCGGAGCTGGACCGCATGATGGAAACGGAGCAGAACCATCCGCATCACTGTGCAACAGTAGGAGAGCACACGATTCTGGCGATGTGCCATACGGCACCGGATAAAATCCTGCGTCTGGCAGCGCTCTTTCATGATATTGCAAAGCCGTTGTGTAAAACGACAGATGAGGCGGGGATTGATCACTTTCACGGTCATCCGCAGCAGAGCGCGCAAATGGCACAAAACATATTCCGCCGTCTGAAATCTGACCGGAATACGATGGACCGCGTGTGCGCGCTGGTACGCTGGCATGATGATAATCCACAGCTGTCAGAAGAAGCAGTGCGCCGCGCGGTAGTGAAAATCGGACAGGAGCAGTATCCGGCGATCTTTGCGCTCAAACGGGCGGATATTCTGGCACAGAGCAGTTACCTGCGGCAGGAAAAGCTGGATTATGTAGATCAGTATGAACAGATGTATCTGGCGATGCTGGAAAAAGGAAACTGTATCAGTTTAAAACAGCTTGCAGTAACCGGACGGGATATGATAGCGCTCGGGATCCCGCCGGGGAAGCAGGTCGGTACGATGCTGGCAATGCTTCTGGATCAGGTGATCCGCGATCCGGAAAAAAATGAACGGACGTATCTGCTGCAGTATGCGCGGAAGTATATCGAAAGCGGGGCAGAAACTAAGAATCTTTAGGCATTCGGCTGACTTAGCGATGCGTTTCAACACTTTTTTGAAAACCAGCCGGATGATCTGATGTCTGAAAGGATAATCCGGAGTATGATCTGAAATTTGTATGCATAATAGAACACCCCTTCTCATAAGATGAATGGACACGTTAATGATCCGGTAACTGTTCATGCGTGATTGTTCATCTTAGTTGGAGGGGTGTTGTTGTGTATAACCGGACAGAAATAATTTTAGAGGCATATCCATACGAATTTACGGACATGATCAAAGGGAGGGGCGCTTATCTGTGTCATTGTCCGGACGGAAGCAGAAAAATACTAAAGGAGTTTGCAGGTTCGGTATCAAAGGCTGAGCTGCTGGACCGGTTCCTGATTTATTTGAAAGAGCGCGGATGTGTGACGGAACAGATTCTTTATACGAAAGAGGGACAGGTGCTGTTTACCGATACGGACGATACGCGTTATTATCTGCGCACATGGTATGAGGGCAGGGAGTGTGACACGAGAAATCGGGAAGATGTGCTGTGCGCTGTCCGCAGGCTGGCACAATTTCATATAGATACAGCCGGATTTTCAGAAGAACTGCCACCGGTGATGTGCAGGACACCGGATTTTCTGGAACAGGAATATGAAAGGCATACAAAGGAGCTGCGCAAGGTCCGTAACTACATACATACAAAGAAAAAAAGAAATGAATTTGAAACAGATTTTTTAAAGGAATGTAATTACTATCTGAATCAGGCGACGGAAGCAGCGGACAGATTACGGGAAGCGGCATCCTCAGATTCCGGACAGTATTACGGGATCTGCCACGGGGATTACAGCCAGCATAACCTGCTGTTTACCGCACATGGGCCGGTCATTATCAACTATGAACGCTTTTGCCGGGATGCGTATATCAGTGATTTTGCGCATTTTTTCCGTAAAATTATGGAAAAGCACAACTGGAACACCGGACTTGGCATGGATATGATTCGCGCTTACGATAAGGTGCGCAGGCTGGGAGGCTGGGAAATGCAGCAGCTTTGTGTACGGATGAGCTATCCGGAAAAATTCTGGAAGGTGGCGAATCATTACTTTAATTCGAAAAAGAGCTGGGCGAACTGCAGGGATGGCGAAAAGCTGGGAAGGATTTGCGCGCAGGAGCGGGAGAGGGCGGAATTTCTGAAAATTCTGGATGAGGCGGCGCGGGGGTGAAATGCTACTTTTTTGTATTGGCCTTTCGGACGCTGGATGACGGAAGCGGCCGGGAGGCCAATAAGTAACACACTCTGAACTGTTAAACAAAACCAGAACGAAAATGGAAAACACGCTTGTGGAAGGCTTGCACTTGGGAAATGTCCATGATATAATAGACAAAGCGAAAACAGAGATATAGGTGAAAAAGTACATAAAAGTCAGGAAAAATAAATATTGCGTATCAGGTATTAGAAATTAAATACTGGAAATTAAATAAGAAATTAAATGTTGGAAATAAAGGATTGGAAATAAAGGATCAGGCATTACCTCCAGGTATCAGAAATAAAGTATCTGGTTTCGGTACTTCAATATTTAGAAATAAAGTTCAGAGGATGAAAACTACATGATAAATAATAAGAACAAAAAAAGAGCATTCCCCCCAATCACGATAAACCGGAAAATACCGTGGATGATTTTCCTTCTGCTTGCAATGACGCTGTGCAGCGCCTGCAGCAAAGCGGATTCTGTCAGTTTTCACACAAAAAACAGCCAGAATGCGTCTGCCGGAGCGGATCCCGTCAGTCAGGCCGGAGCGGACGACGCACAGAGTACAGCAGAGATTTTGGAGACAAAAGATCATTGCTACATGATTTTAAAACATGACATCCAGAACTATCAGATTACACTGATGGACCTCGCAGATGGAGAACAGTGCTTATATGAATATACAGACGGTACTGAATTTTTTGATAAATACGGCAACTATACACTGCGGGAGGATTTTAGTGAAGGAAAGCTGGCTGCGGTTGAACGGATGAACAGCAATGATACACTGGGGGCAGTTGCGTTTACGGATGATGCATGGGATTATGAGGATGTCGTAAATTATACGATCTATCTGGAAAAAAGACGGATGGATATTGCAGATACGGCGTATCAGCTGGATCAGAATGTAAAGGTATTTTCGGAGGGAGAGGAAAGAGAGCTGACGGCGATCGGTGAGAGTGATGTTCTGAATGTCTATGGCATTGGACGTACGATTTATGCGATTGTGGTCAGTACCGGACATGGGACGCTGGCGCTGGCTAATACGGAGCTGTTTGAGGGCGGCTGGGTGAATCTTGGCACAAAAGTATATGCCAAAGTAACCAGAGACATGACGATGGAGCTGCCGGAGGGAATTTATGAGTTTTCAGTCGCAAATGACGGATATGGGGATTCCGGAGAGATCAGAATCCGGCGGGATAAGCTGACGACGATTGATCTGAACGATTATAAAGGGGAAGGGCCGAAGCTGTGCAAGGTCACGTTTGACGTAGGAGTGGCTGGAGCGATTGTTACAGTAGATGGCAAAAAGGTCAATCATAAAAAACCGGTCGAGCTGCGGTACGGGGTACATATGCTTGGGGTTTATGCCGAAGGCTATGATGCGTGGACAAAACAGCTGGTGGTAAATTCTAAAAAAGCAAAAATAGAAATTCTGCTTAGCAGCGGAACGGGAATACAGACGGCGTCAGGTTCCGGTGCGGACGATGGGGAAGGCAGTGATTCCGGGAAAAAGGATAACCAGGACAAAGAAGAGAAAAGCGGGAAAGATTCTGCTGCAAAAAATAACGGGAGTACACAGACGGCATCCAGTCAGCGCGGCAAAGCCGGATCGAAAGCCGGATCCAGAGCTGGCTCCTATACGGGTGGCAGCCAGTCCGGACAGACGGATGGAAATAACAGTGCCAGCGGTGCGCTGGCGGACACGGCACTGGGGTCTTCGCTTGCGAGCATTATTACGGGAGGAGAATCTACGGATTATCTGGATACGCTGTCGGATCTGGTAGATTCGCTGGACAGGCTGAACAAACGGTCATCATCCGGCTCTGACCGTACACAGGATGAAGATTGAGGAACGAATATTGGGGAATGCGGATACTGGTGTGCCGCAGACCTGATAGAATAAAAATGAAATGATGAATGGGAGGACGTAACATGGACTACAAAGAAATGTACCAGCAATGGCTGGACAATCCTTATTTCGATGAGGAGACAAAGGCAGAATTAAAGGCGATTGCAGATAATGAGAAGGAAATCGAAGACCGCTTTTATATGGATCTGGAATTTGGTACAGCGGGGCTGCGCGGTGTGATTGGTGCGGGTACAAACCGTATGAACGTTTACACGGTCAGAAAAGCGACACAGGGGCTGGCAAATTATATCTTATCTGTAAAAGCAGAAGCAAAAGGTGTTGCGATCGCTTATGATTCCAGACATATGTCTCCGGAATTTGCAGATGAGGCAGCGTTATGTCTGGCAGCAAACGGGATTAAAGCTTATGTATTTGAAAGCTTAAGACCGACACCGGAATTATCCTATGCGGTACGCAGATTAGGATGCATTGCGGGAATCAATATTACGGCAAGCCACAATCCGCCGGAATATAACGGCTATAAGGTATACTGGGAAGATGGCGCGCAGATTACACCGCCTCATGACAGCGGTATTATGGATGAAGTAAAGAAGGTAACAGATTATGCTTCCTGCAAAACCATGTCACTGGACGATGCAAAAGCAGCCGGACTTTACCAGACGATTGGCGCGGATATTGATGATCCGTATATCGAAGAGTTAAAGGGACTTGTGCTGCATCAGGACAGCATCGATGCGGTAAAGGATAAACTGACGATCGTATATTCTCCGCTGCATGGAACTGGAAATATTCCGGTACGCCGTGTATTAAAAGAGCTTGGTTTCCAGAATGTGCATGTAGTGCCGCAGCAGGAGCTGCCGGATGGTGATTTCCCGACAGTCAGCTATCCGAATCCGGAAGCGGCTGAGGCGTTTGCACTGGGACTGGAACTGGCAAAGAAAGTAAATGCTGATTTAGTACTGGCTACAGACCCTGATGCAGACCGGCTTGGCGTATATGTGAAAGATTCTAAGACAGGGGAATATCATACGCTGACAGGTAATATGTCCGGATGTCTGATCGGGGATTACGTGATTGGACAGCGCAAGGCGATACAGGGTTCCCTGCCGGAGGATGGTGCATTTATCCGTTCCATCGTTTCTACCAATATGGCAGATGCGATTGCAAAATATTATGGCATTCAGCTGGTAGAAGTTTTGACAGGATTTAAGTTTATTGGTCAGAAGATGCTGGAGTTTGAAAAAACGGGCAACGGTACTTATCTGTTTGGTATGGAGGAAAGCTATGGCTGTCTGACCGGGACATACGCAAGAGATAAGGATGCTGTCGTAGCTTCCATGACATTATGCGAGGCAGCAGCTTATTACATGACAAAAAATATGACACTGTGGGATGCAATGCTGGAAATGTATGA
>CANTHI010000075.1 GCA_947653505.1 uncultured Eubacterium sp. | reverse complement strand
ATGAATTATCTGAACTGTTACAATTTAACATATACAATAGCTATTGAATTGTCATTTTATATTGCTTTCCATAGCAGAATCCTATATACTTAGAAACTGTAAGTTCCTTACTCTATGAGTGAAAGGAAACGATAAAATGTTTTAAAAGAGGTGAACATATATGTATAGTACTGTGATAGAAATAAAAAAAAGTAATACAGGAGAAGCTTTAAGCAAAATACGTCAGTTAGCAGAAAAAGCTTTTTCAAATCGGGCCGGAAGCGTAAAAAACTCCAGTAGCGATCCATACAAACTGGTTTTTAAAGGTGAAGAAAAAGACTATGGATGTCTTGATCTGGGAGTCGTCAGCCTTGGAGACGTGGACGGCTTTCTTAGACAGGTTGCCTCTTGGAAATGGATTGATGAGGAAGACCCCGATGAAAGCTGTGATGTACTTGAAGCTTTTGCTATCCCAGTGAGGTAATTGTATGGCTAATAGCAGAAAACAAATCACATTTGATCTGGATACTAAAATACTGGAAAAATATTACCCAGCAAAAAGTTGGCAGAATGCTTATGAAGTTATTAAAAAACATATGATAAATAATGGTTTTGAATGGCTGCAAGGTTCAGTATATATCACTAAGAATCCTGTAAGCCAGACCAGGGTATCAATTGTATTGAAAGACCTTGTCAAAAAAAATCCGTGGCTCAATTTATGCATGCGCGATTGTCGCGAAACTAATATTGGCAAAGAACATAGTAAAAATCACATATTTGATAAAAATGCAGATATTCCAATAAAAAACAAACCTCTTTAACCAGCTTTGATCACATGATCAATACCAGAAAAACTATCATCCATAATCAATACTGGCAGGCCCAACATAGTAACTATGCTCTGATGCCTGCCAGATCATTCTATTTATTTTTTAACCGTTCTAAAATTCTAAAATTTAGCACCATCAAATTTCTCCCTCTGTTCCCTCAAAAACTCCGGATCCTGAAAATAGTCTATCTTCATCGCCCGCTTTACCGCTTCCAGTGTCTGTGCCGCCGTCTCCTTCGCAGCCGCGCTGCCGCTTCGCAGGATTTCATATACCTGATCGATATGCGTCTCATATTCTGCCCTGCGTGCACGGATCGGGGCCAGTTCTTCCTGCATGACACTGTTTAAGAATTTTTTCACTTTGACGTCTCCCAGACCGCCTCTTTGATAATGTTCCTTAAGCTCATCCAGATTTGCATATTCCGGCAGATATTCTGCAAAATGTCCATCGTTGCTAAATGCATCCAGATACGTAAAGACCGTATTGCCTTCCAGTTTTCCCGGATCCTGCACGCGGATATGGTCCGGATCAGTAAACATGGACATGACTTTTTTCCGCACGTCCTCTTCTGATTCTGATAAATAGATACAGTTGCCCAGCGATTTGCTCATCTTGGCCTTGCCGTCTGTGCCGGGCAGGCGCATGCACGCCTGATTATCCGGCAGCAGGATCTGTGGTTCTGTCAGTGTTTCGCCATAAACAGAATTAAATTTATGCACAATCTCTCTTGTCTGCTCCAGCATTGGCGCCTGATCTTCTCCTACCGGAACAGTCGTAGCCTGAAACGCTGTAATATCTGCCGCCTGACTGATCGGATAGGTAAAAAATCCAACCGGTATGCTTGTTTCAAAATTGCGCATCTGAATCTCTGCTTTGACAGTCGGATTGCGCTGTAGTCTGGATACCGTTACCAGATTCATATAATAAAACGACAGCTCTGTCAGTTCTGATATATGAGACTGGACAAAGATTGTAGTTTTGGCAGGATCAATGCCGACTGACAGATAGTCCAGCGCTACTTCCATGATGTTTTCCCGGATTTTGGCCGGATGATCCGCATTATCGGTCAGCGCCTGCGCATCTGCTATCATAATAAATATTTTGTCAAACTCTCCTGAGTTCTGTAGTTCGACACGCCGTTTTAAAGATCCTGCATAGTGTCCTACGTGCAGCCGCCCTGTCGGACGATCACCTGTTAATATTATTTTCCGGCTTTTATCCACTTTTATATTCTCCATTTTATTTTTCTATCCTTTCTGCATTTTATGAGCCTTTTGTTCTCCCTGTCAGCTTTGCTTTCTAACATGTTAAATCATCAGCTTTGACCGCTCTTTGCTTTCCTCAATCTTTTCATTCAGTCTGCGGAACGGCAGACTGCATACGAGTCCGATGACAAGTGACACCAGCAAAAATGCCGCCAGTTTTCCCAGACTTTCCAGATAAGCATTCCCATAAATACCGCCGACTGCTTCTTTTAATGCATCCATCGCATACGGAAATGGCAGGAATGCGTAAATCTGCTGATAAATGTCCGGCAACACTTCTTTGGGGAACGTCCCTCCGGCTCCGGCTACCTGAATCACCATAATCACGACCGCCAGTGCTTCTCCTACATTTCCAAACGCATACGTAAGCGAATAGATCAAAAGCGTGAACACAAAGCTGGCAAGCGCCGCTGAGCACCAGAACAAAAACAGATGCCTGCACTGGATATTCAGAAAAAATACATCTCCCAGTACACAGATCAGCGTCTGTATCTGCCCTACCATAAAAAATACCGCATATCTGCCAAAATATTCCTGATAATATCTGACATGCTCCAATCCTTTTACCGGATGTACTTTTGTATGAATAATTGCCACAAGTATCAGCGCACCGACCCAGATCGAAAGTACGGTGTAAAACGGCGCCATCTGGGATCCATAATTTTTGATTGGAAATACCCGTTCTTTTTGCAGATTCACCGGTGTGGAAAAAAATGTCCCGATTTTTTCCGGTTCATTTTCCAGTACGTCCACAATCTGCTGGAGCAGCTCGCTATCCCGGATTCCGATCAGATCTGTCTCCAGCGCATTTACATGCCCGTATAATCCCTTGAGCACCCTGCGCATCTCATTCAGATCCGCTTTTCCGTCCTTCATCAGCAGCAGATAATCCTGCAGACGCACGTTAGCTGTCTCGATGCCGGACGTACTAAACGCCGCTGATGCTGTTGCAATCAGATTCAGGTCACTCCTCAGATCCAGTATGATTTTATCATTCAGCTCCACCAGTCCCTGCATGGTTGACATCGCGGCGTCTGTCATCTTTTTTGCAGAACCCAGCATATGCTGCAGGGATTTAATGTCTGACTTGAGATTTTCCATCCGTATCGTCATCTGGCGGACGACTGCGTGATTATCCGTATTTTCCAGTACACTGCCCAGTCTTGCAGCCAGCTCCGTAATTGTCGCAAAAACAGTTGTATTTACCTGCGTCTCTACTGCAGTCTTTGCTTTTCCGGTAATTTTAGTCGCGATTGCATTTTTTTTATCGTTTTCATAGTAAAGAATGTGTCCGCCTTCCAGATTGCCCTCTGTAATCCCTGCAATACTTTCTGTAAAATCCTCAGGGATAATCATGGCCGCATAGTATTCTCCACTATATACACCGTTAATAGCGGTCCGTTCGTCCTCCGGAAACACCCACCCAATCGTATGATTATCATGGAGTGCCTGAACGACCGAATCCCCGACTGCCAGTGAAAAATTTTTTATCTGAACGCCCTCATCCCTGGAAAATACCGCAATCTTTAAATTGGATGTAGCATCCTCACTGTATGGATCCCAGTTGGAATGGATATTAAACCATGCATACAGGGATGGGATCACGCACAGTCCCATCAGAATGACCAGTGCCACTACATTGGTACTAATACTTTTTAGATCTCTCAACATGATTTTAATAATGTTCGTCATGACGTATTTCCCTTTCCTTTATGCATCTGGAAATTTGTGTTCCAGCAGCTGCCGCATCTTCTGACGATTCTGCGCTTTCTTTTCATCAATCTGACGCAGCAGCTCGCTGACCGTTTCCTCAAATGCCTCGATATCAGCGCCAATCAGTCCGGACTGGGAAATGGATTCCTGATCCATATATCTGTGCAGACGTTCCTGCGCCTGGAAATCTATATATTCAATATAGATTAAATAACTTGCAATTATAAATAAAGAAACTACCCACAACACGAGAAAGATCACTTTTTCACTTTCTGTCAAAAATAACAATACGAGAAAGATCATTGGTATCCAGATCAGACACTGGATACCGGATTTAATCCGTTTCTGGTTTTCGATATGCATCTGTTCCTCTTCTTTTATCAGCTGCCGGAACAGATTCTGGTACTGTTCATAATCCAAACGCATACACCTCCTACATCATCTGCGTATCTTCCATCCGCTGCTCCACAAAATGATAAAATTTCCGGAACGGCAGTCTGATTACCAGTCCCAGCGCCAGTGCCGCTACGGCAAATAACAGCAGGCGCAGCAGGTACAGTGTGTAATCCTGCTCATACATCCCCGCAATTGCCTCCCGCATCGCATTAATAGCATACGGAAACGGAAAGAATATATATAGCTTTTGATAAAACCGGGGCAGTATCTCGATCGGATACGTCCCGCTTGACCCCGCAATCTGAATCACCATCACCACTACGATAACTGCTTTGCCCAGATCTCCAAAAGAAATCGTCAGCGCATAGATCAGCAGGGAAAACGTAAAACTTGTCACAAAAGCTGCCAGTAAAAACCGTCTTGGATGCAGACACTGGATATGCAGCAGATAAAAATTACCCCATACTGTGATCGCGGCCTGTATCAGCGCCAGCATCAGAAACAGCAGATATCTGCCCAGAAACAGTTCGTACGGTCTGGGACTGGAAATTCCGTCTGTGTGCGCTTTTACTTTAATTAGTGAAACGAGTACAACCCCACCGACCCACAATGCCAGTGTCGTATAAAAAGGAGCCACACCAGAACCATAGTTTTCCACGGGATATACCGTCTGTGTCTCGATGGAAACCGGCTCTGCAAAAAATGCCCCATATTCCTGCGAATTTCCCTGTACAAAATCTAAAACATTCTGCGCCAGCTGTGCCTCACTGATTCCATTGATCACATCCGTAATCTGATCCAGTTTGCTGCTGATGCTGTCCAGATCTTTGGCCATGCCGGAAAAGCTCTGATTCGTCAGTTTAATCGCAGTGCCGCCGCTTTGTAAAATCGTGCCGAGCAGCTGCGTATCCTCCCTGATATTCCCAATAACCTGTGAGATTTCCATAGAAGCCTTCTGCAGCTCATTGCCAAGCATCGCCAGGGACTGGCTCACACTCGTCTGCAGAATCTGCTGTACACTGGATATCTGCTGCTCTAACTGCTGCTCCATCTGATACAGCTGCTCCAGCGCTCCTGCATCCTGTGTCTGGGAACGGCTGGCGATCCGCTGCTGCATTGCCCCCAGCGCCTGTGACTGATTTTCCAGCTGTGACAGGATCATCCCCTGTGAAATATGCAGCGTCGCCGCATTAAGTGACTGTAGTGAATTAATCAGCTGGTCCAGCGAGCTTTTCGCACTGGAAATACTCGTTCCAAACCGTTCGTAATAAGCATTTTTTTGTTCCTGTATCTGTGTCCTCTGCGCGAGTCTCAGCTGCGCCAGCGCATCGCTGACAGACTGGACAGCCTGCGCGTTGGCCGCATTTAAAAGATCCGCCAGAGCTTCCAGATCCGGCACATCGGAAATCTCCGCCTGCACATGCTCCAGATTGCTGCCGATCGTGCCCAGATCACCATTGGCTGCTTCCAGAGAAGCCGTCAGTTTATCATTTGCCTGCACCAGAGACTTTACAACATCGGAAAACCGGTCCGCCGTCTCCCTTGTCCGTTCGATTTTAGACACAATTCCAGAAGTAATCTCCTCTGCGTCCATATTATTTACTACATCCTTCTGCCTGTCAAACAACAGACTGACAACCAGCGAGATATACTGCTCATTGATATTTGTCTCCAGCGTGGATACCGCTGTATCCGTTATTTTTGTCGCGACCGCATTCTTTTTTTCATTTTCGTAATATGTAACAGTCGGGCGATTTAAACCGTCCAGAAATCCCTGATACATACATTTCGTAAAATCTTCCTCAAATACCACCGCCGCATAATAACTGCCGTCATAAACACCACTGACCGCTTCATCTTTTGTTTTTACAAACGTCCATGCAATACTTTTGTTTTCCTTTAGCGTATCCATGACCGTATCTGCCACGTTCACCAGATTTCCCTGTGCATCCTGATACCCTTTGTCCATAGAGACTGCCGCAATTTTGATATTTCCTGTATTGCCATATGGATCCCAGTTGGAGTAAATATTAAACCATGCATATAATGCCGGAAGGATACATAACCCTCCGGCAATAATAAGTGCAAATGGATTTTTTAAAAGTGACGCCGCATCTCTGAAAAATATTTTTCTAATATTCCGCATAGCTTTTCCTGCCTGATTTTATAACTGGATGGATTAACGGGACTTCATTTTTATTTTTACAGGCGCGCTGCTGACGGTATAGGTCTCATTTTCTGCCGTCATTTTTGCAGTTACCCTGACATAGTAAGTCTTGCCTGCTTTGAGCTTTGCGCCTCCGTATTTTGCAACAGTTACCGATGTATTTTCTGTTTCTGCTGCTTTCTTAAACCCGCTGGACGCATTTTTAGACAGATATACCGTATACTTTTGCGCTCCCCGTACGGCCGGCCATTTGATAACCGCTTTCCCATTTTTCTGACCCGTTTTTAGAGACTTAAAAGGTGTGGAAAAATATACCGCATCCGTCCAGTCTCCATAGCTGCGGTATCCGCCTGCCTGATCGTAAAATCCACGTACACGGACTGTATAAAACCCATTATTCCTGATATCATCGTCTTCCACCGCAATTCCGTCACTGTTGCCCTCACTGCTTTCCAGCAGCTGGCCCGCGCCGTCATAAATCTCTGCCTCTGTCCGGTAAAAGCTGCCCAGACCACTGACGAAAAAAGAGCAGTATCCCGTTTTCACATGATTGATCTTCACCTCCGACGGAACTACAGCAGCCGGTGCTCCATCCACCTTAGCAATAGCCCCTTTCAATGGAATCCCGGTATGCAGTTTATTTGCCGACTGGATCTGAAAGATATATTCCGCCTGCCTGAGGTTGGTAATCGTACATTCCGATACATCTCCGATATCATCCCGGTCTGCGGACGTACTTGGTTTGCCTGATTCCCAGTAGGTAATATAATAAGTCTGCGCATCAGATGCTTTTGTCCATGACAATGTGACCGAATCCATCGTTGCCGCAGTAATTCTAAAATCTGTTACTTTCTGATCCGGCGCCTTTACCAGAACCTGATCCAGCCGGTCCGCGGCCTGTATCTGCTGACGGTGCACCGCTGCAGACGCCGGCAACAGCATTCCTGCCAGCAGTGTCAGTACGCAGCAGCTGCGCAATACCTGACGGTAATTCTTTTGCCAGTTTGTTTTCTTAAACATATGATACTTCCTCCTGTTTCCCCAAATGTTTCTTTATTAAATATTTCTTTATTTAAATATTTTAAATCAGATATTTTTTATCAGGCATTTCTTTATCTGATATCTCTTTATCTGGTATTTCTTTATCAGCCATCTCTTTATCTGACATTTCTTTATCAAGTATTTATTTATCAAATATTTCTTTGTCAAATATTTCTTTGTCAAATATTTCTTTGTCAAATATTTCTTTATCAGATATTTTTATAACAAGAAGCCGTTTCCAACACAAGTGTTTCTTTCCCAAGCGCATTCCTATTATGTTTTCGTATGGTTGTCATATATTTCATAGAACTTTCCTAAATCCAGTCCTGCTTTTTCCAGTATCTGCGCATACAAAGCTTTCCTAATCCAGTTCTGCTTTTTCCAGTATCTGCGCATACAAAGCTTTCCTAATCCAGTCCTGCTCCTTCCAGCATCCGCATTTAAAAAGCTTTCCTAATCCAGTCCTGCTTCTTCCAATATCTGCATTTAAAAAGCTTTCCTAATCCAGTCCTGCTTCTTCCAGTATCTGCGCATAAGAAATCATCGGATCATACGCTTCCTTTTCTTCTCTTCAGCCAGTCTCTAATTTATCCCATTTCCAATCTGGATAATACCGGCACCTCCACCGGCTTCTAAAATTGTCTGCAGGCTTTCTTTTGTATATTCGTACACCGCCTGTTGTTTTTTTGATGCGCATATATATATATATATATGCACCCATTCTTTCAGAGCATTTTGATTTTCCCGTAATGTATCTTTCTGTTCCCCCATCCGGCTGCCCTGCAGAATATCACCCTGCTCATTTGTGTGATCATCCTTCGATATATTTCCATATGCCTGTATCCGGCTGTCCTGCAATATATTATTTTCCCGTTATCAGGCTGCCTTTCCGCGCTCCGGCCCCGCAGCCCTGCACCCGCAAATGCAGAACTGCGCCACCAGCCGTCACGCACAGCTCCGTTTATCCGGACTGTTATCGTTCATAACTGCTTTACTACATATGATCCACTGCTGCTCTCTCAATCGGCAGTCCCGCTGTATAGACTTCCAGAAATTCATCGAATCCCTTCACATCCGCAGGATCCGGATCCATCCTTGTTCCTTCCTGCCCGGCAAATACTTTATCATTCAGATAATCATCCAGACTTTCCCCATCTGCCTTGTTGACCAGATAAGACGCCAGCAGGGCAATTCCCCATGCGCCGCCTTCTCCTGCTGTCTCCATCACAAATACCGGAGCGTCTATTGCCGCAGCAAGAATACTCTGTCCGACTCCTTTCGTCTTAAACAGACCGCCATGCCCTAACATCTTGTCCACTTTTACGCCCTCTTCCTTAAGCATCAGGTTCAGACCTGTTTTTAAGACACTTAAAGATGCCATCAGATGTACGCGCATAAAGTTCGCAAGATTAAAATTACTGTCCGGCTTGCGCACAAACAACGGACGTCCGGCGTCAAAGCCGGTTACATGCTCACCAGAAAAATAATTGTACGCCAGCAGACCACCACAGTTTTTATCCCCTTCCAGAGCTTTGTTATACAAGGTTCCAAACAGCTGGTTCATATCTACCGTCATTCCAAAGCTTTCCGCAAATTCCTTAAACAGATTCACCCACGCATTCAGATCAGAAGTACAGTTATTGCAGTGTACCATGCCGACCAGATTTCCAGTAGGTGTTGTTACAAGATCAATTTCCTCATATACTTTTGACAGCTCTTTTTCCATAACAACCATACCAAAGACTGAAGTACCAGCCGATACATTGCCGGTACGCACTGCCACGCTGTTTGTCGCTACCATCCCGGTACCTGCATCCCCTTCCGGCGGACAGACCGGAATACCTGCCTGCAGCTTTCCGGATACATCCAGCTTTTTCGCCCCTTCTGCTGTCAGACTGCCTGCTGCTTCTCCTGCGGAGAGCACTTTCGGCAAAATATCCCTTAATTTCCACGTATATCCCTTTGCTGCCACTCTTTCATCAAACTGGCTGATCATGCGCTGATTATAATCACACGCAGAAATATCAATCGGGAACATTCCGGATGCCTCGCCAACGCCAAGCACCTTTTCACCCGTCAGCTGCCAGTGTATGTAGCCTGCAAGCGTAACGAGATAATCGATTTTATCCACATGCTCTTCCCCATTTAAAATCGCCTGATCCAGATGGGCAATACTCCATCTCTGCGGAATATGATACTGGAACAGCTCCGTCAGCTGCTCACTGGCCTGTCCGGTAATCGTATTTCTCCACGTACGGAACGGCACGAGCAGTTCACCCGCTTTGTCAAATACCATATAACCATGCATCATAGCCGAAAAACCGATCGCGGCAAGCGAGGTTACTTCCACCCCATATTTTTCCTTTACATCCTCCGTCATTTTCGTATAGCTGTCCTGCAGACCGTTCCAGATATCATCCAGCGTATACGTCCAGATCCCATCCTCCAGACGGTTTTCCCAGTCATGCGCACCCGATGCGACCGGTGCATTGTCTTCTCCGATCAGCACGGCTTTGATACGGGTAGAGCCAAACTCGATGCCGAGTACGGCTTTTCCATTTACAATTGTTTCTTTGATTTCGCTCATGAAGCACCTCCGAATATATTGTTTTTTTGCTATTCTTTATGTTACTCTTTTTTTGGTTATTTGTCATTAAAAAAATTGGATTTTTTCCCTGATCCGGTAAATTTTTCACAATACAGACCGTATCATGCATCATGATTTCCAAACTCTGTAAAAAAAGCATGGAGATATTTCACAACAGCCGTCCAGCATATCACAGCAATGAAATTGTCCTGATATTCCGGACAGTTTATAATAGCAGGTAAAATAAATAAAGAGATAGTCTCAGAATGGACATCGAGGCAGTTATCACAAGTTATAATCAAAGAACAATGATTCCCAAAGCTGTTGAATCTTTATGCGCTCAAACAGTACTGCCACAAAAAATCATCATTGCAGGCGACGTTTCCACGGATGAGTGTTCCATCCGTATTTTAAAAGATATGGAAAAAAGTCTGATTTCCCAGTTCCGGTAATGATACGTTACCAGAAAAATAAGGGCGTATCTGCCTGGCTTTGAGGACGCTGGGAGAGGGAATTTGCCCCATAGACGCGAACTTAAGAGCATAACAATTTACAAAGTGTTGTGTATTGCATTGGCTAAGCGGACGCCGGATGGGAGGCGGTGCTCTGTCTGCCTCCCATCCGGCTGGTTTTCAAAAGCTTTACACACACTACAGCGAAACATCATGCAGAAATGCTTTATGCATATTATAGTGAAACATCATGCAGAAATTAATACCTGAACGTTCTGGCGATCTGATGTAATGCCTGTGAAAGCCAGCTGGGAGAGGAACTTTGCCCCGTC
>CANTHI010000074.1 GCA_947653505.1 uncultured Eubacterium sp. | reverse complement strand
GATTACCGGCTGCTTCGCAATGATTATACCGAAGAACGCGTGTATCATCTTGACCTGATGTGCAATGATTTGAATTTTAGTCTTTGCATCAATGAGAAAGATTTGCTCGGTGAACCAAAGGTGGGCAGACGTTTTAAGGGTATTATCTGGATGCAGGGGCCCATCGATTTCACACTGTATATGCTGAATGGATTTCTCGGATTTGATGAGGATCATATTCAGAACGCGGTTTTTTCTGACGCCGGCCAACTGAAATTTGAAATTCCTTTATCTGAAAATCCTTTTTATTGTGAAAATATCCACTATACGTTTGAATTGTTTAAAAGCAGCGACGATCAGGAAGAGTACCGGTTTCTGGATGCGGATTTTTCCGGTTATACAGAAGGGGGCAGCAGCCTGATATGGGAAGGTATGATACCGGTTAGGCTGGGATATACCGGTATGATACCGCAGGAGGAGGACCTGCCTGCCTATGGCACGTTTTTGTTCTTTGATCTGGGAACGGAATATATGGAAGCGTTTTCCGGTGCGTTTGATTTTGTGCCAGACAGCTATCTGGCTGATGACGCCATACACATTATGGAAGTTGATCCGGTATCGGCCGGCTTTTATTTGTCGTTGTCTGCGCCGCCTTCAGAAGAAGAACCAGATGAAATGGATTTTTATGATGTTGCGGATGAGTTTTCTGATATACCGCTGTATGCAGGGGAAGACGGTGTCAGGGGCAGCGGTATCCGTGTGGAAGAGCTTACAATCAGGGGAAATCTGAGGGAAAAAACGTTATACGTGTCTGTTATGGCGGATGTGCATGCGTTCATGTCTTTTTCGATCGGCAATTTTCAGATCGTAGTAAAAAATATCTGCGGCTATTTAAATTATAATCCGCATAATACGGGACTGGGACTGTCCGGTACGCTGATGCTTGGTTTTTCTACAACTTATGAGCTGCTTTTAAGCGCGGTTTATGAAAAAAATCAGACTCAGAAGCTCTGGATCTTTGAAGCAAGGCTTATAAACGGTGTGATTCCGCTTACGGAGCTTATCTCACAGGTAACAGGATGGGATATATCCGGCGTTTTTTTAGATATTTACCGGCTGGATCTGCGTTTTTGCACGGATCTGACTTATTTTCTGGCGCTTGGCATCCGTCAGGAATATGAGATACTGGACGGACGGTTAAACATTGAGGTGGAAGGCGAACTGTCGAAAAGCGATCCGGACGGGGAGCCTTCTTTTATGCTCAGGGGCAGCGTGGAGATACAGTCCTTTCTGTTCGAGGCGCAGATCCGGTTTGACAGCAGCGGGGCGCAGACGCTGCGGCTGCTTCTGGGATTTGATCAGGCAAGGCTCACAGGGACTTATGCGGATGATGTGATATCGGTAGAAATCCGCAACCTTACGATCGGTATCCTGTTAAAGCTTCTTTTTAAGGTCTGGCGCCCGAATGTAAAGTTTTATCTGTCAAAGCCGTGGGATATTTTAAACAGCGTTGGTTTTTCAAAAATAACTCTGGATTTTAATGTCCGGACCAAAGACGTCTCTGTCTATATAGCAGTTGGTCTGGATCTGCTGCTTGTAAGAATACATGGAGTGCGGTTTACATATCAGAAGGAAACCGCGCAGGCACAGGCAAAATTTATGGTAGATCTGGATCACCAGTGGCTCTTTGAGACGATGCCTGGTCAGGATCCGGATGCAGCTTACGCTCTGGCGGACGATCTGCTACAGCCGTGGGATGCGCTAAACGACAGCAGTCCGGCGCCTTTTAACAGGGAAGCCGAAAAACTGTTCCGGCTTAATTATTTTGGGATCGGACGCTGTATTGATCTGCAGTTAGAAGAGACCGGGGATGGAAAGCTGTCGGATATTCTGGCGCAGGCGAGGAAACATGTCACGCCTTCGCAAACGCTGCCTGCGCACAGGTTTGATGCCGCTTATGGATGGTTTACCGGCGCGCAGTTCACACTGCTGGAAAGCTTTGACGTCAGCCTGCTGTTTTATGATCCGCTGCTGTACGGCGTGGAGGTCGTTGTGACAGACAATGAACCACTGCCGTTAAAGGGTCTGGAGCTTACGATTTATTACCGGAAGGTGACGGAAAAGACTGGTGTCTTTTATGTCAGGGCTGTGCTGCCGGACTTTATCCGGCATATGGATTTTGGCACACTGTCTTTTGATCTGCCGGATCTGGAGGTATGGATTTATACAAACGGGAATTTTAAAGTCAATTTTGGATTCCCTTATGAGCGGGATTTTTCCAGAAGCTTTGCCATCAGCTATGGGATATTTGGCGGAAAAGGAGGTTTTTATTTTGGATATTTAAACGGCGATACTTCTTCGCAGGTACCGCAGACGGCGGTGGGTTATTTTGATCCCGTTATCGGGCTGGGGCTGGGGATTCAGATCACAATAGGCAAAGGCTTCCACGCAGGCATCCTTTCTCTGGAAGCAAAGCTTGAGATGACAGGAATATTTACCGGAGTATTTGCCAGATTCCACTATGGGCTGACAGGCCCGCAGGAACAGACGTTATGGTATTACAAATGCAGCGGCTATGTATGCATCGCGGGCGAAGTCAGCGGGAGCATTGACTTTTTTATTATCAGCGTCAGCTTCCGTATCAGCGCCAGTGTATCGATCTGTCTGACACTGGAGGACGGGGAGGAAAGTCCGGCTGTTTTTGAAGCGTCCTTTCGCGTTTCTGCAAAGATCACCATTTTATTTATCAAATTCTCGTTTGCGTTTTCATTTACTTATGTGGCTGAATTTGTGCTTGGGAAAAAGGAAGACCGTCCGTGGAAGGCTCACGGGCTGGAACGGCAGAGCCGCCGGATCCGGATCAGCGCGGACCGGCGCGCGCGTCTGGAGCCTTATCAGGCACAGGCTGTTTTTATACCGTATTTTTCGATCGAAAACAGATCCGTGATCTGGGATGGACAACAGACCGGGCCGCCGGAAAAAGGGCAGAAGAAAATCGCGTTCTTTTTATCGATGGAGCCGGATGCGTTTGCCTTTTTTTACACGCTGCTTGCCGGGCGGGCAATCGGCTTTGTAGAGCGGGAAGAGACGGCAGACATTACGGCAGAAGAACTGGACGCGTTAATGACGGCGCTGGACGACGGGACGCTGGCGCAGGCGTTTTCCTTACAGGCGCTGCATGATTTTCTGGACGGGGTATTTTCGCTTTCGCTATCTGCCTGGGCGGATCTGGACGCGGCTGATACGGAAAACGGAATGTCCGGCGTACCGCTGCCGCTGCCTCCGGTCTATACCATACAGTGGGAGACGCTGCCACAGCCACCGGTTCCAGCAGGGCAGGAGATGCAGCCTCCAGTTTCAGGAGCAGGACAGGAGCCGCAGCTGGAAAGTATACGCAGTACGGCACATACACAGGAAGATTTGGATACATGGTTTTGTGAGTATCTGCTTATGGTTACGAAACTTTGTATCAGCAGAATCCAGCAGTATGTAAAGGCGCAGGAAGCGGAACCGTCCGCGGCCTTTCCGGTCAGCCGGCTGCTGGAATATGTGCAGCATCAGGCGCAGGCGGATATCTGCGCGATGGTGACAAGAAGCATGTTTGGCGGGACACGTACCAAAGACGACAGGCCGTTATATGAAATGCTGTTCCAGCAGTTTGACGGTCAGGAGCCAGTGGAGGCGCAGGCGGATTTTGCCGTGCACAGACTGACGCTGCAAAAAACAAAAGATGTGCGGTGGACTGCCACAGATACGCTGACGCTGGAGATTCTTAATTCCCAGCTTGTTTATCCAAAAGAGCCGCTTTCCGTCACGTTTATCCAAAAGCCAGTGCTGGCGGAATGCTACCGCATGACGGATCATGCGGTTGCGTTTGGAGACTGCCAGACGGTATACCTTGGCGATACACCGTCGTATGAGCTGTGGAAACCGCAGGGAGATATTTCGATGCTGGAGACACTGGACATTGAATACTGGGAGCCGGGCCGTCTGCAGCAGGGTCTTTCTGCCCGCGGCGCAGCTTCCTGTCCGTGCGTGGCTTTGCTGGAGCTGACCGTGCAGCGTACGGCGCAGGAGTCCGGCATATACGGTATCCTGCATGCGCCGGAAGAAACACGCCGGATGTTATCGCTGCTTACACAAGATAATCAATATAATAAAGAAGAGATCGGATCCGTGGATGTATTATGGAGCAAACGCGCGGCAGCCAGCGGGGAACAGAAAAAGAAAGGTGCATATTTTTACCACGGCAATGAAGCGTCCGGTCTGTATCTGATCCGGCAGAATCTGTCCGAAGTAACAAAAGCGCCCGTATCCGAACGCGGGTCCGCAGAGGAATCTGACGGATATGTGGAAAATCTCCTGGATAACCCGTACGGATTTTTCCGGCTGCTGCACCGGATGCTGGAAACCGGCACGGAAGGGCATTACCTGAAAATAACGGAAGAACCGGATCCGATGCTGCTCAATGACGAAGGCGGACTGACCGTTACATTTGCGGTATTTGTGCGACATACCGCACTGGCAAACCGTGTCTGTCTGAATCCGCGTGCCGCAGACGGACGGATACCGGTGGCTGTCAGTCCGGCTCTGGGCCAGAAACCGCTGCAGACGGTCCCTGCAGGCTATACAGGATTTTCCTTTCAGATCGAAGGCAGTACGCAGGATGCAGAGCCGTTTCACCTGTTATATATCAGGCTGTATGGCGAGTGGCTGCAGCCGGTCAGCATGCAGGAGCCGGTATCCGCGGATGCGGGCTGCAGGGATACGGAACCGTGCGGGGGATTATATTACAGCCAGATCATAAAGCTGCCGCCTGCCGAAAATCCAAATCCGTACTTCCGGATCATCCCGCCGGATTATTCAAGCGGCAGGACTTATCAGCCTTATGAGGTACAGATGGATTTCTGCTTTGCGGACCCTGCAGGCAACCGGACGTCCCTGCAGCAGATGTATCATCCGCAGGGATTAAAGCTTTTGTACTATGACGAGCTGCATGCCCTGACTGAGATCCCATGCAGCGCGTGTTCGTATACACTTTCAGAGTTGCAGTCCGGCTGGTTTTGCCTGGACGTACAGATCGTGGTGCAGGACAGGGAACTGCGGCAGGATACGGATACAGACGCCAGTCTGCTGCAGTCGGTGATTTATCAGCTGGAAATGGCGGATGTCTTTCTGGAAGCGTCCTTTTACATCGGGACTTATGAGTGGAATGCACTATACAGCCAGTCTGTAAAAAAGACACTGCTTTCTTTTTTACAGCAGCTGCTTCTTTATTTAAAGGGCTCCAGAAAGGCAAAACCACAAGCCTTTCATATGCGTCTGGATCTGGATGCGGCGGTTATGGAGCCCTCAGATAAAGAGATCCGGATACTGCCGTTAAAAACGATCGTTACGATTCAAAGGGACGCGCAGTTTACAGACCAAAGCTCCCCGCTGCCGCATATCTGCTCCATCAGCAGCGAACTGCCGCCGCCACAGGATTATCAGGCATTTGCTTCAGTATTTGAGAATATATTCCCAAATGCCAGACTGGCGCACAAAGACGGGCTGTACGGCGTATTCTTTCCAAAAAAAGCACTGCAGATGACTCCGCTGCCGCCGTCGGAGCTGTTTTATTCCCTGCGTCCGTTAGAGACCAGACTGATGACACGGGAGGGCATACAGATCCATACACTGTCCGGCGGGACAGTATCGGTGGACTTTTATGAGACGGATCTGGAACAATGGGCCGCAGAGTTTTTCCATTTTTATGAACAGCTGCTGCTGCCGCACAATCTGGATCTGCTACTGTCCGGCAGCGGCGCCGGCGCCGGACAGCATGCGGGAGCCGGTGTGATCCGTGGGCTTCTTGCGCTCAAAGAACAGTTTTGTACAACGATTCTGACCCGCCTGGAAAGCCTGTTTACAGAAAACGAAAAAAACGACGCTGCGCAGGAAGCGCTTCTGGATGCGCTGCGCAGGAATCTGTCCGCAGGCTATCAGGCCGCCGGAGCCGCCGTATATCAGGTCAGACACAGACTGTCCGGTTATGCGCTGGATGGCGGATGGAAAGGGATTTCCGGTATCCGCAGTACCAAAATCACTGCCGCTGACAAAATCGGATTTGTCACGGATCCGGTATGCGCAGGCGCACAAAAAGAACTGTCCATGATGGAGAGCGCTTATACGTTTACGCACATTGAGGATGTCCGGCAACAGGAATGGTACCGGTTTGTTTCGTCTTTTGAGCAGCTTCCGGGATACATACAGGCAGAGACCGGATGGTACGCGGACCATACACCGGTTAAAATTCCGGTTCCGCACAGACAGTATCCGGTCATTCCGGTCCTGAACAGCCAGCGCGCCCATGCGGATCATATCCTGCGGGAAGTTCCGGTATGGAATTATACATTTGAACTGACCGCGGCGCTGATGGCACAGGATCTGCTGCTGTTACTGGTGCACAGAAATGATACCGGACAGTCCGTCCGGCAGAGATCTGATTCTGGTGATCTGATGGATGCCCTTGCGGCATTTATTTATAACAAAAACGCATACCAGAGTGCGTTGGCCGGAACAGACGGCGCGGCACGCATTCAGGCTCTGGAGCATTTTTTGGATGTGGCGCAAAAGATCCGGGCCGTCTGGAGTCCGCCTGAGGACAGGAGCAGCCGGAACGGAGAGTGGGAGATTACGCCGGAATTTGCGCATGGATATCTGAGCCGGCTTTACATCGCAGGCGTACAGCCTTTGTTCCAGAAAAATTTTCCACAGCTGGAGCTGGAGGATGAAAGCGGCAGTCACGGAGCTGCCGCCTATGATGCACCAAACCGCTGCTATCACATTCCTGACCATGTGCACATTGCACCGGGAGCCCCGGCCCGTTATACGTTTACCTGTCCGGACATTCCGCTATACGAGTGCCAGAATCTGCGCACCCGGCTGTATATCCGGAAAAATGCCCGTTTCCTCGGGATTGACGCAAACCCGCATTTTATTTACACGACTCCGGAGACCGGTTTTGACGTTTCTGTCTGGCCGCTGATCCGGATGCAGGATCCGCAGACACAGCGCTGGGAAAAAGAAGCCGCAAAGCGGCTGCTGTCCGCCTTTTTATCACAGTCTGCCAGCGCCTGCGGCATCAGGACCGAACTGACCGCGTCCATCGGGCAGCGCCTGCAAAATGGGATTCTGGCGGTAAAGCCTTTCAAAAAATTTGTGCCGCACAATCTGACGGAAGAGACGGTGCAGCAGTTTTTAGACACGCTGGATGCAGAGCTGTCCCGGCGGGTGCCTGCGCGGGGGCAGGGATATCTGGTTATGATTTCTGTGCGGCAGTATGCGCTGCGTTTTGTGACTGGGGAAGGGGATGGAGAAGAAAAAGAGGAGTATGTCAGACTGCTTGAGCTGGAGGCGAAGGGGTATGAGTATTAGTCTGTGCGGGATATTTATCCTGTCTCTTCCGGACGCCGGATGAGGTCATATTCAGCCCCAGGAACATCCAATGCCCGGTACACCTTATAGCCGGTATTTTCGTGCAGCCATATGTTTGTGGTCAGTTACTATTCACGGCCTTGGGGCCGCTCATAGTAACGATTCGGGGCGATATGGAAAGTCTGCTTCGCAAAATCGCCCCTCACTCCTGAATCATATTCTCACGGAACGCGCAGTTTATGCCCAGTGGGGCAGACCCTGCGCGTTCCTGACCCGTGAAAAGTAACTGTGGTCACGTCCCTTTTGCCGGAAATGTCCGCAGCTACTTTACACTTCCCGCCACATGAGCTATAATAATCTGACATCAGATAACAACTGTACCCATCATAAAAACGGTGAAAATATGAAGATCATCAGACCTGAATATGCAACATCTGCTAAATTGCCTGTTTTCTAAAGGAAGGAGAACCATTTAAGCATGCTAAAAAAAATACAGAGAACAAAGCTTTTACAAACAGCCGGTATTGTCTTTGCCATGCTGTTTCTGATCTTTGCGGCAAACAAAGCAGACCAGTCCGGCGCGGTACGGATACAGGAGGAAGAGGTGACGATAGCAGGGATTCGTAATTCCTATGATTTTTTTCTGATCGCAGATACGCACATCAGCCTTTGTGACGACAGGGATCCGAAATTGCTGGAAAAGGCGCAGATGCGCAGGGAAGCTTTTGAACGTGAAAGCAGCAGGATAGCAGTCCGCACATTTCACAACCTGATTACACAATCCATCCAAAGCCAGGCAGACCTTACTATATTTGCGGGTGACATTACAGACTCTGCGATGTATGCCTCAATTGATTTTGTCCAAAAAGAAACGGAACGTCTGCCGATGCCTTATTTGTATGTGACTGGCAACCATGATTTTGAGTATGGCAAAGAATATTTTTCAAAAAAAGCATACAGGAAATATTTTCCGCGTCTGAAACAGCTGACAAAAACGACGGAGCAGTATGTGATTCACGAATTTGATGATCTGATCGTAGCAGGACTGAATGATAAAAACAATCAGTTTGATAAAAAAGCGGTTCAGGCGCTGCTGCCTTTTTTTAAAGGAACAAAGCCTGTTATTTTAGTCCTGCATGTGCCGCTGCAGCCACAGAAGGAGGATTCTGAGCTGGAGCAGCAGGCAGACGATGTCTGGGGACTGTCTGAAAACGGACACTGCCGTGTTTTAATCGGAGAGACGGCATGCCAGCCTGATCAGACGACCCAGGCGCTGCTGGATGCCGTATTTGCCCCAGACAGTCCGGTAGCTGCCGTATTTGCCGGGCATATTCACTTTTATAACCGGAGCAGCCTGAATGATGCGTCTGTGCAGCTGGTAACGGGTGCGGGTTATTATGGGGATGCGGTACGGATTCATATCCGGGCGGGATCATGAACCGATATGGATCGCACATTCCCAATGTCCTTTTATTTTTACAGGCTGTTCGGCTTTCTGCAGACCGTAAATGGATGTAATGACCAGTCTGTATGTTTTTCCTTTGGAAAGCGTTTCCACACCGGCTGGCTGCATCCATTCAGCTGTTTTGTTTTTACACTGCCCGGCGGCTGGCTGCATGCCGCAGGCGGCGTACAGCCCATTTCCGTCATCATCAAGAATCTGATAGTCCCCTAAAGCAATCTCTCCTCCTTCCAGATAATGATAGGGCTCTTTTGTCTCCATTTCCATAAATCTGACTTTTAATGGAATCATCAGCTTTCCGTCTCTGATAACAACAGCAGAAGCTTCAATGTTTATTTCCTGTGCCGCATTCTCGTATTCTACTCCTGTAACAGCGCCATCCCACCATCTTACAATATCACGGAAATAACCTTTTACCGAACTGGCAGCCATTGGCATGTAAAAGCATACGGATAACATACAACATAAAGCCACCGCTGCCACTGCTGTAGTTTTCCATCTCCATACCCATCTGACAGGCTTTTTTGTCACAGTATAGCACCCGGCTTCCTGAATATGACGGGTACTGATGTTTCCAACTGCCTGCGAAATTTTTTCTCTTTTCATATCACATAACCTCTTTCTGGGAATATTTTGTGTTCACTTATATACACTGCTTTCCGCAGCAAATCTGACATCTGTTTTAAAAAATACAGGATAAAAATTTTTCTTTTATCTCTTTCGTACAGTCTGCTCAAAAGCATATGAACTGGCAGATACCCCTGCCGATATCACAAAGCTTTCTGAGGATGACAAAGTTACATTGCCGGATATTTGGGGCGTAACAGGGGGTATGGCTTGCAGTATCGAATGCAGGCATGCCAGAGATACCGGGGGGGGGCGGAAAAACCGGCGACCGTATAACAGGTGGAAAGGGGCATCAGCACATGGAACAGGGGCATATCGACAGGATTGTAAATTATTACAGCGCGGGCGAATTTTAAATAATTACTGATAAGATGTTTTGATAAGACAGGGGATGGAAAAGCCTGCAGCGTTATGTTAAAATAATGTTAGAGATAAATCGGTATTTGAAGTGGAGGATATTCGTTATGAAAGCTATGCGCAGGCTAAGGGATGAAGCATGTGAAGCCGATGATGTCATGCGGAGCGTGGAACGTGCCATCCAGCGGGAGCGACCATGTAAACAGGTGAAAAAATGGGATATAGAATTGTAAATTAACCAGGAGAATAATATAATAAAAGCAAAGAAACATGCAGATAAATGATATTTCAGAACGGAGGATGGAACTGTTGAAACGAATTTTAAGAATAGTTGCATTTGGAACATGCCTTGGATTGGTTTTGCTCATTGTCCAGAGGGGATTTCAGATTGATGAAGAAGTTTTTATGCATACTTATTGGATAACAGCGCCAGCTATCATTATAGGTGCTGTATTGATTAATGTACTTTATAATATATCTTATCAAAGAAAAATGCGCAGGATTGTTGCTCTGCTGAATACGGGACAGTCAGGAGAATATATTGCTGAAGTGGAAAAACTGCTGCAAACAGCCAGAGGGCAGGGCTTGAGAAATCTTTTAAAATTAAATCTTGCAGCCGGATATATTGAAATAAAACAGTATGACAAATCAATCAGCCTGCTAGAAGACCTGGCTGGCAAACGTCTTCCGGATTCAACAGCAAAAATGATCTGTCGGTTGAATCTTTGTATGAGTTATTTTTATGCGGCACAATATGAAAAGGCTATGAGCCTGTATAATGAGAGCCAGAAAATTTTTGAGTCGTACAGGAGCGATAAAACTTACGGTGGCAATATAGCAGTGGCAGACATTCTTGCAGCAATGAGGAATGGACAGTATGATCAGGCAGAAAGATTGCTTGATACTGCGCGGAGGTTTTGGAATGATCCACGCCTGCAGAATGCATTTCAGGAAATTGACAAATCTCTGGTTGAATTAAAAACGGAAAATAAGCAGCCGGAGAAGTAGTTACCAGAATGTTTATTTAAAATTAAGCAATTCCGG
>CANTHI010000073.1 GCA_947653505.1 uncultured Eubacterium sp. | reverse complement strand
CATATTTATGAGAATGTCCGTAAACGATCAGGTCATATCCTGTCAGATCCGCAATCACTTCCATCCATTTTAAATCATTATCACTATCTATATCCAAAAAACCTGTATCCGGCATCATCCATATTACTGCCTTCCGGTCATACAGCCGGCTGCTTAGCAGATAATCTCTTCTATAGGCATAGATAGAAGCGTTCATATCATAGCAGACCGGAGCCTGCTGCCTTGCGACAAAATCAGACTTTATGACCGTATGGCAGTATCCGTTTTCATCCTCTGTCACCATATTAAAATAAGGAGAACGTCTGGCATGTGTAACACTATACGAAATATCTGCATGTTCATCCCTTTTCAGCGCCCGGATCGTTCCGTCAATATCTGCGGCTGTCCGCAGCGGTGATGTCAGATCCAGATCCACGATCAGATCATACCGGCAATGCCCCCTATTCTCCGCCTGTATCAGCGTGTCTTTAATTACATCCTTTTTTGCCGCCATATCCCCCGCAAGAGATAATTTTCTCCCGACAGACAAAAACGGCACACCTGTCTGACGCATCTGTTCTGTCAGCAGACTACTGTCCGTGTTCAGAGCCAGACCAGACGCATCCATTCCCGCATATGCCTCCTGATACAGCTCAAACGCTGCTGCCGTGTAATATATGAGTGGCATTCCGCAAAACAGACAGGTATTTTTCCCTTTTACCCCTTTTGATCCTGCTCTGGCACATATCGTAAATAAAATATTCATATCCATTCCTCCGGACGGTAAAACTTTTTTTGCAAACAGATCCCCTCCGTCAGCGCTTTTTTTATTTCCTCCAGTATCCTGCCGCACGTATTTTCCCCCTCATACGGATTTTGATACAAACGGCATTTTTGTACAAACTCCTCTGAAAGAGCCGTCTGAAATGCTTTTCTGATTTCTCCGGCTTCATTCCCGCAATGGATCACGGACGCACCGGATATTCTTCCCCGCTGCCTGTCACCGATATTAATCGTCGGAATATGAAAAGACGGAGCTTCGATAATCCCGCTGGACGAATTGCCGGCTACCGCACACGCCCATTTGAGCGCACTCAGATACCCTGTCTGACCCATAGACTGAAATACCGCTGCGTGATCATTTTTCTTTGCATAAGCATCCAGCATCTGATTAATCACCATACCATCCCTGTCTGCATTTGCATAAGTAAAAATATAATTATATTCCGGTCTTTCAGATATTACGTCCAAAAGAGACTGTACCTGCCCACGGACCGGACGCCCGTCCAGCGTGACCGGATGATAAGTGACCATAATATATTTTGTCAGAAACAGATCTGTAAACTGTGCGGCCAGCTCTTTTCTTGTCATAAAATGCATCCTGCGGATCGTTTCTGTTCCAATTGCACCGACAGGATGTACTCTTTTTGGATGTTCACCCATCTGAATAATGCGCCTGGCATATTCTTCCGTACTTGAAAAATGCAGATAGCTCATTTTTGTAATGGCATGACGCATCGCATCATCAATGGCACCTTCCGTAATCTCTCCTCCATGTAAATGCGCGACCGGTATATTAAAAATAACCGCCGCCAAAGCACAGACCAGTATCTCATACCGGTCTCCCAGCAAAACAAGCAGATCTAACCGTGCGTCCCGAAATGCCTCTGCCATCCCATGCATTTCCCTGCCCATAGAATGACAGATCTCATCCGGTGTATCTCTGGAAAGCTCCATCGGAATTTTTTTGTCTATGCAAAATCCATCCTGTTCGATTTCCCGAAAGGTATATCCAAACCGTTCCTCCAGATGCGCACCTGTCACGATGCAATAAAGCTCCAGCAGATCATCATTTCTGATTTTCTGCATCAGCGGCTTTAATAAACCATATTCTGCCCTCGTACCCGTAACAACTCCGATTCTATACATCCATACATTCCTTCCGTATATATTCATCAGGCGCATACTCCCTCGCAGCCCTTGTACCCAGTATCTGATACCACTCCATCGGTGAGATCCCGTTTCCCGGTCTCCTGACCGTTATATTTTGTTCGGTAAATACTTCTCCGGCTTTGATATATTTTGACGCCACAATGCTTTTTCTTACCAGACAGATATTTTTCTTCTCAGAATCCGTTACCCTTTTTTCTCCGTCTCCGAGCGCTTTTTCTATATTTCTGACTGCCTTTACCATACATGCCAGTTCATCCGGTTCCAGACTCGCCATATGATCCGGACCTTCCATCCGTCTGTCCAGCGTAAAATGCTTTTCTATCACAACCGCACCTAATGCCGCGGCTGCAACCGGAACCTCAATCCCTTCTGTATGATCCGAATAACCGGTTTTCTTGTGAAACACACGTTCCAGCTGTTTCATCGCAAGCAGATTGACATCCTGAAACGGAGTCGGATACTCTGTATTGCAGTGTAGTATCACGATCTCAGAACTGCCATGCCGTTCCAGTATATCCACTGCTGCCTGAATCTCCCGAATCTGGCTCATTCCGGTTGAAAGTATGACTTTTTTTCCAGTCTGTGCGATTTTCTCCAGAAATGGCAGATCCGTTACCGCACCAGACGGCACTTTCCAGTAATCCATATCGCAGGAAGAAAGAAGCTCTATGCTTCCCAGATCAAATGGTGTCGAAAGAAAACCGATTCCCTGTTCCCTGCAGTACATATTGAGCTTTCGATACGCCTCTTCTGGCAGTGCCAGCTTTTTCAGCATTTCGAACTGGCTTTCTTTTGCTCCCATTCCCTTTTTCTGATACTCTGCTTTTTCTGCGCTGGCTGTTACAAGCTCCTCTGGCCGGAATGTCTGAAACTTTACATAATCGGCCCCGGCTTTTTTTGCTACCCTGACCATTTTTCTGGCTGTATCCAGATCCCCATTATGATTCACTCCTGCTTCCGCAATAATCATGATCCGGTTCTCATCTGCCATAATAAACCTGCCCCCGTTCTATATCATGTCTTACCGTTGTACCTGCACCGGCAACCGCACCATCACCGATACTGACACCCTGTATGACTGTCGCGTTCGCCCCGACCAGTACTCCTTTTCCAAGTCTCACACCGCCACACAATACACTTCCTGGTGCAAGATGAGAAAAACTGCCGATATCAGTATCATGTTCTACGATCGTTCCCGTATTCACAATGCACATTTTCCCCACCTGCGTATTGGCATTTACTACCGCCCGTTTGCCTACATAAGTCCCCTCCCCTATGCTGACACTGTCTGAAATGACAGCAGAAGTATCTATGATCACCGGCATCCGGTAGCCAATCTGTTTTAAACGTATATAAATACGTTCCCGGATATCTCCTTTTCCCAGATATCCAATTGCGACAGCCGCGTTTTGGATACCTGAAGAATAAATGCGTTCCAGATCATCATCTGTACCTATCATCCTAAGAGTACCCATACTTTTTTCCCCGCAGCGTTCCGTATATCCGGCTATTTCATATTGTCCGCAGCGAATCAGTGTATCCATGATACTATGGGCATGTCCACCACCGCCAATCAGCACAATCCGCTCCATCATTGCAGGATTTCCTTTACTACGGATACCACATACGCAAGCTCTTCTTCTGAAATATTTACCGAACACGGCAGTGTGAGAATACGTTCCCACAGCTTTTCCGATTGTGCCAGAGAAGATGCCCTTTGTGCGTCTTTATAGGGCTGCTGCAGATGCACCGGTTTCCAAAAGCTTCTTGCTTCTATATTTCTTTCCGCCAGACGCCTGCATAGTCCGCGAATCTGTCCGATTCCCCCATGTTCCAGTACAATTCCGGAAAACCAGCAGGCGCTGTCCTGCCCTTGCGGATTTGGAAACAGCGTTATATGACGGACATTTTTCAGATGCGAATGGTAATACTCCCGGATCTTTCTCTTTTTTTCCACCAGCTCATCCAGCCGTTCCAGCTGCGCACATCCAACTGCTGCCTGAATATTCGTCATGCGGTAATTAAATCCAATTCTGTCATGATCATATTCTGCAGAAACCCGTGCGGTCGTGGACAAATGCCGGATCAGCTGCAGCAGCGCCTCATCATCGCCTGCCACCATACCACCACCGCCCGCAGTGACTGTTTTATTTCCGTTAAACGAAAATACGGTCAGATCCGCCAGCTTTCCGATTTTTTCTCCCTGCCAGGCTGCTCCAATCGCCGCAGCGGCATCTGCAATGACCGGCAGCTGGTATTCGGATGCTATACGCCTGATACGATCCATACGCGGAATATTTCCAAGCGTATACACAGGCATAACAGCCGCAATACGTCTGCCACTTTCTCTGTGAATCAGCCTGCCCGCGGACCATACCGCGTGCTTTTCCAGTTCTTCCTGAAGCTGGATCTCACTGATCGTCCATGTATCCGGATCAATATCAAACAGCCACGGTACGGCTCCACAGTGGGCAGCCGCATTCGCCGTAGCAATAAATGTAAAGGATGGCATGATCACCAGATCATCCCGCATCACGCCACATCCAGTCAGCGCAAGGTGCAGTCCGGTTGTGCCTGAAGAGGATGCTACCGCATACTTTGTCCCACATATTCTGGCCGTCTGTTTTTCCATCTCATTTACAAAACCGCCCACAGAAGAAACATACGTCGTATCGATACATTCATTTAAATATTTTCTTTCATTTCCTGATAAGTCCGGCACTGCTAATGGTATCATTTTGCACTTACCTCCTGGCCTTCAAAAATATATTCCCGATACCATTCAAATGTCTTCTTTATCCCTTCTTCCAATGACACCTGACCACTGTAACCAATACATGCCGTTGTTTTCTTCATACACGGGCATCTTCTGGCCGGAGAACCCGGCGCCACAGGTCCTGCTTTCACACCCGCATGCTTATGAACTGCCTGCAGAACCAGCCCCGCGGCTTCATATATGGTAATTTCCGGCGCCTCATTGCCGACATTATAGGCCTGTCCCACCGAATCCTCATGCTCCGCCAGCAGCCGGATCATTCGTACCGCATCAGATATATAGCAGAACGTCCTTTTATGCTCTACGGAAAATACTTCCAGCTCCTGCCCATGTTCCAGCTCATATGCTTTCTTTAGCAATTCAGGAATGACATGCGACATCCCCATTCTGGGCCCATAAAAATTATGAGGCCTTACAATGGTAAACGGCAGACCGCTCTGATATAAAAGCGCTTCCCCATATATTTTAGACAGCATATAGGACGTTCTCGGATGATTCAGGTCAGTCACTGTCAGCGGCGTATTCTCCGGCGTTGGAATTTCCATTTCAAAATACTGCAGCGTACCCGCATAAATCTCACTCGTGGAAGCAAATACAAAACGTTTTAAACTTTTCTGCATGCCAGCCAGTGCAATCATATGAAACAGCAGCTCCACATTTCTCTGCAGAACGTCATACGGATGGTCCAGTACATTCTGAACTCCGATAACAGCTGCCAGATGATACATATAATCAAAATCCCGGTCCAGCTCCATTACATTTTCTCTTTGCAGTAAATCTGTTGAAACAAATGTCACCCTGGGATGATTGAAAAGCTCCTGTAAAAAACGATCCTTCACTCCTCTTGCAAAATTGTCGGCCAGCACAATCTCATATCCGTAATCCAAAAGCTCCCGGGCCAGATGATATCCTATAAAACCTGCCCCTCCTGTAATTAAAGCTTTCATCTGAACCTCCTGCTCATCTTCCTATACTTTGAAATACAACCTGTTCCAATTGTCCGATATCTTTCCTCTGTGTTTCAGTTAAAACACAATTTGCGTCAAAAATCAGCGTACCCGGGCTGATTTTGCGTGTTTTAAAGTCAATCTCCTGATATGTTTTATGCATCACTGTAAACACAATCCCATCATAGTCTGTAAACGGCGGAATTTCCTGCAGCACATCCACATGCATTTCCGGCCAGACACTTACCAGCGGATCTTCATAAGTTAAAACTGCTCCTCGCGCCAGCGCTTCTTTTGCAAATATTTCAGCCGGTGAATAACGGGTATCACCCACATCCTGCCGGTAGCTTACCCCTAAGATCAGCAGTCTTTTTCCAGCCAGATCTCCTCCCATGCATTTTTCTATCTTATCCAGACTTACCACCGGCATTCTGTTATTAATTTCTACCGCCCCTGTACTACAAGGGAATTTCAGATTCCTCAGGCCAAAAATTTCAGATGCTGCCAGCGGTGCAAAATATGGATCTTTTGTCAGACAATACCCGCCAACGCCAAAGCCGGGCTGACGCATATTGGAATGCGTCGGGCGCATCCGGATGGCCTCAATGACTTTATATAAATCCACATGCACCTCTTCCGCAAATCTGCCCCATTCATCAATAAACGCAATGTTCGCCGCACGGTAAGAGTTCTCCAGCACTTTTGCCATTTCAGACGCCGTAGTATTTTCCAGTCTTGTCAGCGGATACTGGTCTGTGCGGATCACACTTTCCAGAAAAGCGCGGCACCGGTCTGCAGATCTTTCATTGATTCCTGCATATACCCTCCAGAAATTCACAATAGAATCAAAATAATCCTCTCCCGGCATCACCCGTTCATAGGAATGGGCAACAGAAATATTTTCTGTCTTCCTGTTTCGTCTGGCAAATTCTTCACATAAAACCGGGTATACGATGTTACTGCATGTTCCTGGCGGAACGGTCGTTTCCACGATAACCAGCGCTTCTTCTTTCATATACTGTCCGATCGTATGGATTGCTTCCCTGAACAAACGCAGATCCAGTAACGGTTTATGATCCTTTGTATACTTTAGATCCAGGTTAATATCTACCACAATCATATCCGCGTACGCAAGCAGGGATGCGTCGGACGACGCATAAAAATTGCCCCTGGAAAAAGCTTCCTTTTGTGCTTTTTCCAGATTTTTGTCTGTATTCTGAAATGGAAACTTTCCATGATTCATGGATTCTATTTTCCGGGAGCCTTCTGCGTCTGGCAGATCCAGACCAATTACATGATACAGTGGCTCTCCTTTTTCATCTCTGGCATTCGCAATCGCAAGAGACATCGCGGCTCCTACAAATCCCAGTCCCTGAACACACACAATTTTACGGTCTTTTTGAAATGTGTCCGGTAAATCTGCTGAAATCTTTTCTCTCATTCCCTTTCATTCCTTTTCATTTCTTTTCTTTCCTATTCATTCCTTCTTTGGATCCGCCTGGTGTCTGTTACAAGCTGTCTGTTTTCCATAACGGCTGTTTCAGTTCCCATTGCCCCATATCGTTTTTTGTAAAAATCTCCTGATTATAATGCCGGTCCATGATTTCCCAGAATTGTGTCTGGGAATACCCTAAAAATTTACAGAAATCCCGGACACAAAGCGGATCCAGTCTGTGGTCATGCTCCTTTACTAATAAAACCGCCTGGTCCCTGTCCAGCATTCCATACCGTATCAGCCTGGACGCATAATCTGTCGCGGAGGCATGACCAAACTTTGGATATTTCATCCATGAATGAACCAAATAAGCCCTGCTGTCAATCTGATCGAAATTCTCGATATGATGCGATCTGTCCCACTCATGGGAGAGATCATGAAATCCATGTTTTCTGGCAAATTCATAATTACTGACGCTGTTCCAGGGGATGAAATAAGACACATAAATCGGATCCAGGGTATTTAAAACGGATTCATGTGGGGCCCTTGTCCAGATAAGGTCTTTTTTCTCCACACCAGTCTCTTTGATCAGTTCAGCTTCGCTGATATCACTGGCAACCGCATTCTGAAGCAGGCCACGTGCCGAATAAGTCTCCACACTGTCAGCTCCACCATATTCATATCCAACATTCTCTCCATAAACAAGCAGCGGTGTATGAAATTTTTCAGCCATATACAGCGGATAGGTATAGATCAGACGGTCAATAAACCAGGTAGGTTTTCCGTAACGTTCAAACGTATATCTCATCAGTTTTTTCTGCGTACGGATATCCGGCTTTAAGCTGATAATGCTGCATCCAAATTCTTCTGATATATTTTTCAGGTTGTGCCTGCCTGCTTTGGTCATGTCAAAATTATCTTCCACACTGATCAGCAGCGGATTCATATGCATGATATGTTTCATCAGATGCACCTGATAGTGGGAATCTTTCCCTCCGGAAACGGCTACCGCACAATCATATCCGTCCCCATTCATTCCACGGTATTTATCACAGATCTGCTCCAGTTCCCGATATCTGGCCTTCCAGTCTGTGTTTTTTCTGTTTTCATAAGACTGACAGGCACTGCAGACCCCTTTTTCATTAAATGTAATGCCAGGTCTTGTGTCCGGCATTACGCACTTCGTACAATATTTCATATACTTGTCCTCCGAAATTCTCTGTTCCATTTTTCTCATACTCTGTTTTCCAAAACTGACTGCATCTTTTTTAATTCATCCATCTGCCCCATATCCAGCCAGCGCTGCTCTGAAACAGGATATACCCCGATCCGCTTCCCGCTTTCGATACACTTTTGAATCACATCCGTAATATGGATAAACGTATGATCCGGTATGTGCTTTAAAAACTCTGGTTCCAGAAGGTACAGGCCTGTATTGGTAATAAACGATACTTCCGGTTTTTCATGAATGGCAGTCGCACACCCGTCTGATGAGACTTCAACCGTACCATACGGAATCCCGACCTGTTTTACCGCGCAGACCATCGTAACCATATTTTCCTGTTTCCTGTGAAACTTAACAATATCGCTATAATCTTCCTCCACAAGAATATCGCAGTTGCTCATAAAAAAAGCTGACTCATACCTTCCTTCCAGTAATTTCAGCCCGCCTGCGGTACCTAAATACTCCTTTTCTTCCACAAAATGAATCTTTGGCGTTACTTCATGATCCATAAAATAAGCTTTGATCAGGTTTTTTTTATAATTGATAATCATATCTACCTGCGTACATCCGTACTCTGCAAAATGTCCGATAATGTGCTCCGTGATCGTCTTTTCTCCGACCGGAATCAGAGGCTTTGGCAAGATCCTGGTATAAGGATGCAGGCGTGTCCCTTTTCCACCCGCCATAATAACCAGCGGAAGGTGAAGCTGCTGTTTTTCCCTGCACACTCCTTCCTCAAAATAAATTTCCCTTAACCGTTTGTGCCTGTCTAAAACCGGGACTGAGCGTATCCCATTTTCACGCATAACGTCCTGCGCCTTATCTTTTTCATTCTCCGTAAGCGCTTTCATTCTCCTGTTTGCAATCTGTCCCACAGAACTGCCCAGATCTCCATTTTTCAAAATAAAGCGTCTGATATCTCCATCTGTCAGCGAGCCTGTAATACGTCCATCCTCACACACATACACAATCCCTCTGACATTACGGTCAATCTGTTTCATTGCATCTATGACAGAACAGTCTGACGGGACAATAAAATCTTCTATCTGCATATATCTCCTTTCTTTTTGAAAAATACCCTGATGCAAAACAATATATAAACTGCCAGGCACAGATACCGGATCACAAAAAAATCATATAAAACATTCTGGGCAGCCATAAAGCAGAGCAAAACAACTGTCACCTGAAACAGAAAGCATTCATCATATACCCTGCCGTATCCGGTTTTTTTTACAATCATCATATGAATGAGCATCAGCCACAAATATCCGGTCAGTGTTGTATAAGCCGCGGCCAGATAACCATAACGTGGAATAAAGTACAGGTTCAGCACATAATTAAACACCGCCGCAGATATGCTCGCAAACGCCATCCCAACCGTCTTTTTTTGAAACTGCTCAACATTGACAAAAAGCGTATAAATAAACTGTGCTACACATCCCATTACTACCGGAGGCATTACGTACCGTGCTTCCATATATGACTTTCCTCCAAGAACATACAAAATCTCAGGCGCAACCAGCATCATACCCGCAGCCGCAGCTGAAAATACCAGAATATAGCCTGCGGATACTTTTCTGATCTCTGCAAACTGCCGGCCAGCCAGCCTCTCGCCAAGCCAGGGTACAAAAGCGCTGTTTAACGATGTCATAAGCAACGTCATCACGGCTCCGCATGTATAGGCCAGACTGTACAATGCCGTATCGGAAGCGCCGCAGATTCTTCGTATCATTAACTTATCCACAGAATTTAGCAAAGACAGTGAGAGCAGGTGCGGTATATAAGGAACGCATATTTTTAAAGCATATATCCAGTAACTGAAGCAAAGGTTTTTTCCTTTTCCAATGATATATATATAAAGGATACTGCCCACTGCCACAGTCGGCAGCAGCTGTCCTAAAATCCGGCCTGTCAGCCGGTCCGGCAGCAGACTTACAAAGCACACGGATAATCCCGCCCCTGCAGCTGCCACAAGAAATCCTGTCGCCACAGCTGTACGATACTGGAAAAAATACCGTTTTTGCTCCAGAAATAAGTTCAGGGCTGGAAGAAACATAAAATAAATGCACATACATACCAGATAAAAACGTCCCAATCCCGTCCACGCATAAAACTGCTGATGAAAAGCCAGGAATAATAAAAGCCAGACCATACAGGAAACCGTACTCAGAACCAGAACAGATGCTATATACATATCCAGAGTATCGGCATACTCAAACCGCGCACGGATCAACGTAGCTTCCAGATTTAAGGTAATCAGAATCGTAAAAATCATCAGCCAGGACTGAAAATTATGATATAATCCAAACTCCTCTCTGGTCAGCATCCTGGTAAATACCGGCGTCACCAGAAAAACCATTGCCTTCATAAAAAAATTGGAAACCGTATACCAGATGCCCGACAAAAAAGCCTGCCTGTTTTTTTTTCTTTCCATCCGTCTATACTCCTGTCTGTATTGTCAGCCGCACCGGTTTTCGTTTTCCATTGCGGTGATACGGATATAAAACAAGATACCAGGCTGCAATATCACCAAGATGGTTTGGAAATGCCGTATCCGTCAGCACCCGCAGTAAAAATGGAATGTATCGCTCAGATGGGTGTAGCGGTATGCA
>CANTHI010000072.1 GCA_947653505.1 uncultured Eubacterium sp. | reverse complement strand
ATTTCCAGCCGCTTCATTCCTGGCATCTGCAGATCCTGCCCCATCGTTTCCGCCTGGTTTCTCTCCTGCGTACGCCCTGTTTTCCCGGTCCTTTGCTTCTTTGAGAATGGCTGCTTCATGTTTTGCTACCGCAGCATCCGGATAAAATCCTTCTTCTACGCGGTGTGCAAAACGTTCAAAGACGTCTTTGGGCAGGGAAGCCGCATGTCTGCTGAACTGTTCGATCTGGCGCAGTGCGTCCTGCGGGCCTGACAGATGGTCCGGATCGGAGGGATGCGCGGCTTTGCGTTTTTCATCCTGCAGCCGCTGTGCGCGGACAGCCTCATATTCATTGTAGTGAAAGTTTGCAGCGCGTTCCCCGTAATATCCCATCAGCTCCAGATAATCTTCATACGCTTTGCTGTCTTCGCCGAAATCCATCTCGTATATCAGACCTTCGGAAATCAGGTGGTCCGGACGCGGGGTATAAAAGCACTGGCAATGGCTGCACGTATAGACGCGGGCCAGATATACGCCTTTTTCTTCGGTATCGATACGGACCTCTTTTCCTTCAGGATAGACTGCCATATGCAGCTTGTTCTGACATTGCGGACACTGGTAGCCTACCAGATAAAAGTTGTTGCCAATCCGGTCTTCCACACGCTCCAGCAGCGTTGTTTCTTCCTTATGAAAAGCTCTCTCGCGGTTTTTCCAGATCAGGCGGTGCCACAGGCCCTGTGATTCAGCCAGTGGATCCTGCGCCTGTTTTTTTTCGTATTCCAGTACGGTCTGCAGTACTTCTTCGTATGTCACCCGTACACCTACCTTATAAAAACGGAAATTTTCCTTGCGGAAGGACGGCTCTATATAAAATGTATTCAGAATCTTCGCGAAAAGCTGGTTCAGCTGCGGGTAGTCCTGCTGGACGTTTAATCCGCGCAGCGTTCCCCATTTGCCAAACGCATACAAAACCATGTGAACCAGATCCTTTAACGTCGGATGTCTGTTCAGGTTGTATATCTCCTCTTCCTTATAAGAAAGATCCACCAGATTGGTATATACTTTTTTTGTTTCAAACTGGAAGATCAGGGAGCGTACCGTTCCTTCCAGAATCAGCTCATCATCACGGACGATAAAGCGTCCGTTCCAGACGACCTGCTCTCCCATTGTCTGGATCAGCTTTTGAAATATCTGCTCCTGTTCTTCTGATGCCTGTAATACGAGCATGTAGGACACCTCACTTTTTCTGTGTTAAGGAACTGTAGGCAAATAACTTAAAGCATTTGCTTGTCTTTTTCTCCGATAGCACTGTTCAGCGTGCCGCATAACGGCATGCAATCGCTTCAGCCACTTTCATCCCATCCATCGCTGCGGACATAATCCCGCCGGCATATCCGGCCCCTTCCCCGCATGGGTATATCCCGTCTGTGGAGCTGACATATGCCTCGTTGCGTAAAATCCGCACAGGAGAAGAGGTCCGGCTTTCGATCCCGGATAATACCGCATCGTAACGGTTAAAATCCGGGATATATTGTGCAAACTGTTCCATGCCGTCCAGAAACGGCTGCCGTAAGGGTTCCGGCAGCAACGTGTTCAGATCGGCAAAGATACAGGAGCCTTTTGCCTGGGAAGGAAAGTCCCCGTATGCGCTGGATAAGCTTCTGTTTTTAAAATCGCCGTATAGCTGCTGCGGAATGCTGCCATTTCCAAGTGCATAGGCCCGCTGCTCCAGTTTTCTCTGAAAATGGATACCGCCCAGCGGATCTTTGCCGCCGTCTGCAAAATCATCCGGCGTGACCGACACGATGACTGCGCTGTTGGCGTTGCTCCCGTCCCGCTTCTGATAGCTCATCCCGTTGACGGCCAGACCACCTGACTCTGAAGAAGCGTTTACGACATATCCGCCCGGACACATACAAAAGGAATAAACCCCGCGCCGCCCGTTTGCGGAAGCGGTCACTTTATACGAAGCAGGCGGCAGCTCCCTGCTGTATTTCCCATGATACTGGTGCGCATTGATCATTTCCTGCGGATGTTCGACGCGAAATCCGACCGCAAACGCTTTTGCCTGCATGACAATTCCGTGCCCTGCAAGCATCTGAAACGTATCGCGCGCACTATGGCCGGTTGCAGTCACCAGAAGCTCTGCCGGTATGTCCCGCTTTTGTCCGGCTGTTTCTGCTGTCACCGAACAAAGCTTCTGATCTCTGATCCGGATACCGGTCAGACACGTTTCAAAGGAAAACGTACCGCCCAGCCGGATAATTTCCTTGCGCAGGCTGGTGATAACCCGGATCAGCTGGTCGGTCCCGATATGCGGCTTGTTTACATATAATATACTCTCGTCCGCACCGTTCTGTACCAGTGTCTCCAGAACGAACCGGTTTCTTCCGGCAGGATCTTTTACAAGCGTATTGAGCTTGCCATCTGAAAAAGTACCTGCGCCGCCTTCCCCAAACTGTACATTCGAGTCAGGATCCAAAACTCCGGTCCGCCAGAAGGCTTCCACGTCCTGGTGCCGTTTTTCAGCCATCCTGCCCCGTTCTAGGATCACAGGCTCATAGCCGTGCAGCGCCAGCAGATAAGCGCAAAACAGTCCGGCCGGACCGCTTCCGGCAATGACGGGTCTGTGCTCCAGCCGCTGCGTCCCGCTTTTGGGAAAACGGTAAACGGTCCGCTTGGTTAACATAATATTTTTATTGTGAACCTGTTGTACCAGCCGGCTCTCCTGCGGCTGCCCAAAATCCAGATCTACATCTACCGTATACACATAAGAAGCCTCATGACCACGGCGGGCGTCGATGGACTGTTTTACAATCTGAAACGTAAAAGCCTGTTCCGGTGCTAAATGCAAAAGTCTGCGGATCTTTTTCCGGATTTTTTTATTCCTGATTTCTGTATCCTGGAGTTGTATATCCTGAGATTCTCTATCCCTGATTTGTACATCCTGAATGTCTGTATTCTGAAACTCTTTATCCAGAATTTCTTTTTGATCCGTTTTCCCGTATCCAACTGGCACTTTTATCTGCTGAATGCGAATCATACCCTGTGCACTCCTTTCCTTTCACAAAACGCATGGATCCCCTTTCCCGCGGTATACCCGCTGGACCATGCCCACTGCAGATTGTAGCCGCCGCATTTTCCATCCACGTCCACAATCTCTCCGGCAAAAAAAAGCCCGTGCACTTTTTTGGATTCCATACGTTTTGCATGGATTTCCTGTACCGGTATACCGCCTGCCGTCACCTGGGCTGCGTCAAATCCCCTGCTTCCCGTAATCCGGACTTCGTAATGTTTAAGACAGCACACCAGCCGGTGCAGCTGCTTTTTTTGGATACTGCCGCACAAAGCTTCTTTTTTCAGACCTGCCTGTTTTAATAAAACCGGAATCAGCCTGTCAGGCAAAAAGCCCGTCAGCCCGTCACAGAGCGTCTGGTGCCTGTGATAAATACTGGAAAAGCGTCCGGCCAGATACGCGGCAAGCCCGTCGGATGACATGTCCGGTTTGAAATCCAGACAGACCGATACCTGTTTTTTCTGCTCCAGCGCCCCTGCCGCGATCCGGCTGAGCTGAAAGATTACGATCCCGGAAATCCCATAGTCTGTAAGCTGCAGCTCGCCCCGTTCGCGGGCGCTTTGCTTTCCTTCTATATATAATGACGCCTCACAAAAAATGCGCACGCCGGCCGGCAGTCTGACGCCCGTCTGACTGGCCAGCAGCGCTGCCAGTCCAGGCAGCGGCGGCCGCAGCTGATGGCCGAGCTGTCTGGCATAAAGATAACCACTGCCGTCACTGCCTGTCTTTTTCGCTGCCTTTCCGCCAGTGGCAAGCAGACAGGTGTGGCTGTAAAACTTCTGGTCCTTTGTCTGAATCTCAAACAGACGCTGCCTGCGGGCACCGTCACTGCCTGGAGAGATCCTGTTATGTACACTGCGGATACCGGCTGATACTACGAGCGGAATGCCAAGGCGCCGTACTTCTGCCAGCAGGACGCTTTTTACCGATGCTGCCTGCTCACTTTCCGGATAGATGCAGGTCCCGTTTTTCTGCAGCGGACGGATACCCAGCTCCTCGAAAAAGCGGATCGTGTCCGGATATGAAAACTGCGCAAGCACCGTCTTTACAAAATCCGGCTCTTCGCAGTAATAGTTTTCCAGACTCTGATCCGCGTTGGTATAGTTGCATCTTCCATTTCCGGTCACCAGTATTTTTTTTGCGGCCTGCTCCATATGTTCCAGCAGCAATACACTGGAACCACAGCGGGCAGCAGTTACTGCAGCCATCAGGCCGGATGCTCCGGCGCCGATGATAACCGTGTCATAAATCATCTGTTTCATTTTTCTCTCCTGCATCCGGAATGCTGTCATATGGAATCCGCGGCCCTCATGTCAGCTTGTACAGCTTTCCAGATACCCGTACAGCTCCTGTTCGTTTACAAAATACTTTCCCTGTTCCAGCTCCTGACGCTGTCTGACGGACATGGCACTGTATGGGACGCCCGTATGGAAAAACAGGTTTTCCGTATGATAATGATAGACATCCAGATATCCGTCCTTTACCTTCAGCTCAAAACGGTATTCGACCGTATCCGGTCCTGCCGCAGGCTGCTTTTCCCCGGATGGCTGTACCTTCCGTATCTGTGGCTGCACCGCAAATGACACGGCTGCATCCTGTGTATCATCCGTTCCGGAAGAGTCTGCAGCAGGCTGTTCTGCCTGCTGACGCGCGGAAGCATGTCCGGTTCCGCTTTTGTGCGACCGGTACCAGACAGCCGCAATAATCACCGTTCCGGCGGCCAGCAGCAGACAGAGCGTAAGCCAGAAAATCCGCATACTTTTTTTGTCGTTCATAAGAACCTCCTCGTCATGCCCTGCAGACAGCCTGTGCAGACAGCCCGCCACAAGGAATGCTATACTGATTTCAAAAAAAGTATGCCCGGCTTTCTGGTATTTTATTCATCCGGATACAGATATCTGCTACTGTGTCATCCGGTCCGCAAGCTTTGCCATCCATCTCCCGCCCGGAAACTGCCGCATTTCCTCCGGCGTCATGGCCCGCAGCGTCAGCAGCAGAAGCAGGTATACAATAATCCCGCATACAAGGGATACCGGAACCGTCACATATTTCCACTCTACCGCCTGGCTCAGCGCGGTTTCGATAATCCAGCTCATGGAAGCCATAATCGACGCACATACCCCCGGCAGTACAAACGTCTTCATAAATTCCGGCGTCCAGTAACCGCTGCGGTATAACGCGATCTGGTTTAGCAGCGTAACGCTGACGCCAAATACCGCCATCGCCGTAACGACTGCATAAATATGCAGATCCGTAAATTTCAGCAGTACAATCAGTGCCGCCACCTCCAGCAGCAGGGCGATGCCGCTATTTATCACAGGTGTCCGCAGCTTTCCGATGCCCTGCAGTATGCTGGCCGTAACCGTGGACAGGGAATAAAAAACCACGAGGATGCCGCCTGCCAGAAGCAGTCCCGATGCCAGTGGCCTGGAATCCTGAAATAAAAACTCCATTAACGGCGCTGACAGCAGCATCAGCACAAAGGAAAACGGAAACGCGATCAGCATACAGAAACGGATCGCAAGTTCCGTCTTTTCCGCGGCTTCTTCATGCTGCTCTTTTACAAAAGAAGACGTAATGCCGGGAATGCATGCTGCTCCGATTGCCGCCGCAATCGCGATGGGCAGATTGATTAACGTACGGAACTTGCCGGAAAAAACGCCCCACCACAGTGCGATCTGGTCTGCCTGTGCCTGCGCTTTCATCATATGCTTAAAGATCCCCTGCTCGATGACGATATTGATATTAAACAGCACCGAAGCTGCCAGAAACGGCAGTATCGTAAGCATCATCCTGCGGAACAGGATTTCGTTCGGAATCCTTTTTGTATGCTCCCCGCGCATTTTTTTGCGCCAGATGCGGATAAAGACTTTGTATAAAATATACAAAAACAGCAGGGAAACAGCCGCCCCCACCGTCGTACCGACAGCCGCACCCGCAGCTCCGTAAGCGGCATGATAGCCTTTTTCATTCGCCAGTACCCTGCCGATACGGTCGCCGCGGGACGCCAGAAAATAAGCCGCCAGTACGCTCACAAACGCGTTTACCAGCTGTTCCAGCACCTGTGATACCGCGCTCGGATACATATTTTCCATACCCTGAAAAAAGCCCCGCAGCACACCCAGAAACGCCGTAATCAGAAGCGTCGGCGCCAGCACGCGCAGCGCGTACAGACTAAGCGGCGTCTGAAATACCGTTCCGGTAATAAACCGTGCGCCGGAAAAAATAGCGACACCCGCTGCCGTACCTGCAAGTATGGCAAACAAAAAAGCGCACTTTAACACACGGTATGCGTTTTTCGACTCTCCCCTTGACCTGTAATCCGATACGATTCTTGAAACCGCCATCGGCAGGCTGTAGGACGAAATAAGCAGAAAGATATTATAAATATCGAACGCACACCCGTAATAGTTATTGCCCAGATCCCCGATAATGGATGTCAGCGGAATCCGGTAAATAAGCCCGATCACACGGCCCAGAATCGCCGCGGACGCCAATACGCCGCCCTGCATTAAAAAATCCTGCTTTTTATTCCGGTTCCGTTTTCTGGCTCTCTTTCTTTTTTTGTTTCTGTCTGTCATATGATCTTCACAATCCTACTGCATCTGCGCAGCGTCCGCATAAATATGCACCCTGTCCAGATGCGAATTATCAGTAATACAGACCCACGTCTTCCCCTGGTTGAGCACGATCTCATTACCGTCAGCGTCAAAATACTTTGCCGGTGAGAAATTATCGGCACGCTTCCAGGTAATCTCTATCGATTTACCTCCAGTCACATACCAGCCGCTGCCCTCTCCGGTCGTGGCAATCTCCAGATACCCTTTATCGTCCAGCGTGCGTACACTGGAATTTAAGATCAGGATATTTTTCACTGCCAGCTGGCTGGAATCATTGCCGTCGATGTGTTTTGCCCCATACTGATACCGATAGTATAAACCATCCTTCGGATTATATTCAAAATACGGCTTATTTATCAGATATCCTGGCTGTACGATAATGGCATCCTGACAGGACGCGCCGTTTAATGCAACCGGCTCTTTATCCGGCGCAAACTGGTAAGGTGCCTCATAATCGTCTGCATATGCCTGCTCATATTTTTTCAGCTCTATGCCGGCCGTAAGACCCTGTCCGGTCGCATAAGCGTTATGCGGCGCTTTTTTGGACTTATCCCTGTAAATAACCGCCTGATCCACCGCATAATCCAGACCGTTGAGATCGTCAATCTGTCCGCTTTCCAGAAATCCCTGCGCATAAGAAGCCTGTCCGTAATGCAGATAAATCGCATCGAACCCCATCGAATAATACGCATAATACAGGCGGCTGCTCCTTACAGAACCAAGCTTTTCAATATCCTGATAATCTTCAAAAATGCCCATCAGACGCGTCAGACCGCCTTCTACCGGAGCTTCATAGATCACCTGTGCCTGTCCGATACCATACTGCGGCAGGGCGCTGTCCGTATTTCCGATCATGCAGGATACCGGCCGCTGCCCTGCCAGTTTTTCATCGATCCATTCGCCAGTCAGACAGCTCTTTGCTTCTCCCTCATGAGTCTCTTCCTCTTCCGCTACGGCTGTCTCCTCATCCGGCAGTGTCTCCGGCTCCGGAGCTGGTTGTGGCTCTTCCTCCACAACGGCCGGAGGCTCCGGCAGAGGTTCCGGTTCCTCTTTTTTGCCGCAGCCGCTTAAGAGCATGCCTGCTCCGGCTGCCGCCAGTGCTCCGAGTGCCAGTTTCTTTCGAAACCCTCTGAGCGCTGCTCCGGCCATCCGTCTGTGACAAATGGATTCTGTCTGTATGGTATCGTAATTCCATTCTTTTTCCATGTCTGTACCTTTTTGTCTTTTTCCTTTCTGTCCTGTCATGATTTTGCATCATGATTTTGCATCATGATTTTGCATCATGATTTTGTATCATGATTTTGTATTATGATTTTCTTATCATGCGTTCCTTACCTCAGAATATGCATGTCCTCCAGAATTTCCGCCTGCACCTGTTCCATCACGCCAGCCTCCGCGTCTGTTACATGGTCATATCCGAACAGATGCAGCATACTATGTACGATCAGAAACGCAAATTCACGCAGTTCACTGTGTCCAAAGCTCTCTGCCTGCTGTCTGACCCTTGTGACATTTAAAATAATATCCCCAAGCACCACTTCTCCGGTGTCGGGATTGAAGTTATCGGCATCCGCTTCCAGCTGTGAGAAATCGCCTGCTGCCTCATAGTGAATCATCGGAAAGGAAAGCACATCCGTCGGACTGTCAATATCCCGGAACTCTTTGTTCATCAGCCGGATACCCTCGTCGTCTGTCAGAAGCAGATTCACCTCTGCTTCAAACGGAAATTTTTCGTGTACAATCGTATAACGGATCACGTCTCCTGCTATTTTTTCATAATCAAACGAAAAGCTGGCGCTTATTTCTTCTTCCACGCTGATCGTCATTGTATCTTCCTCCTTCTGACTGCGATTTTATTTTTTATTAAAACTTCTGTCTTTCATTGAATATTTCTGTTTTTATATAAAAAGCTTTTGTTCTGAATCTCTGCTCTTACAGCAGCTCCTCTTCCTTAGCAAGAAACTCCCTGATTTTTAAAAACTGGTTCATCGTCAGTCCGCTTTGGTCATAGATTCCGGAAGACGACTCGTCGTTTAACGTCTGGTAAATGACCATGTCCCGGTTCCAGGAACTGGAAAGCGTGTTATGGTCCAGCAGTTCAAATTTTGTCACCAGAGTATCTGTGATATGTACGATCGCAGATTCAATCGTGGATATCGGATTTTCCTGTCCGCCAAATTCACTGAGTATCGTAATCACAGCGTCTGGAAAGCAGTTATCCTGCGCAATAGTAACCCCGCTTTGCACAAACGGCTCCCCGCCAAACTTTCCAAGCCGGTAATAAAACCCGCTGACCGCGGCCAGTTTGGCATTGACCTTTATTTTTGATGCGCAGTGTGCCGCTATACGGGACACGCGGATCGCATGGTTATAATCGCCCTGCGAATAGCGCCTGATCTCCCGCACGAGATGAAAATTCGGGTCCACTATGGTGTCCAGACTGATTTCTCCATAATGCTCCAGCCTGAAATGCAGCCCGTCATATAAAAAGTGCATACAGGCTACCGTCAGCGCACCCACAGGCACAAGAAACGCGAACAGCTTCAGCGGCGGAACCCCCTGCTCCAGATAGTAAAACAGCACCGGAATTGCCGTCTGGAGCGCAAATGCCGTGATCCAGGCAAAAATGCGGGTCTGCTGCGCTTCATACATTCCGGTCAGCATAATACCAAACAGCAGCAGCATCAGATAGCAGGTCATCACATAGACAGAAAGACCACCATTTAACGCAAGGTGAATATCAAAAAACAGCGCTATGGCAAACGCCTGTTCACGGTTTAGTCCGGCTGCCAGCAGAAATGCAATGCCAAGCACAGGCGCCGTATAGGCCGGACAAAAGGACGCGGCAATCATCACTGCCATGCCCACAGTATAATACACACAGATGCGCTGGTAGTCCTCCGCAGAATCCGGCCGTTCCGTGCGGTGCAGTCTGCCGCTTTCCAGATAAAACGCAAACGATACCGCAAACAGCACGTCCGCAAATAAAATGACAAGCGAATCTCCCAGCGCCATCCGGTGAACAATGCAGAACAAAATCCCTCCCAGCAGCGTCACCACGCCAAGATAAACAAGTTTTAACACCCGCTTTGCAATAAACCGTTCTTCTGTCATGCCTGCCATTTTGCCACCTGTTTTTTACGTTTCATTTCGTTAGAGGATCTGGAGCGTTTTGTGCGTTTTTCGAAATCGCTTTGTTTTTTTTCATATTCTTCATATGCATTGACAATCCGCTGTACGAGCGGATGGCGTACGACATCCCTGCTGGAAAGCTCACAGATGCCGATTTCTTCCACATGCTTTAATACATCCAGCGCCACGTCCAGTCCGGACTTTGTATCCGGCGGAAGGTCCTTTTGCGTCGCATCACCCGTTACGACGACTTTGGAGCCAAATCCGATTCTGGTTAAAAACATTTTCATCTGGGCCGGCGTCGTATTCTGGGCTTCATCCAGGATAATAAAGGAATTGTCCAGTGTGCGCCCGCGCATATAGGCAAGCGGCGCTACTTCGATCAGCCCTTTTTCCATATTTTTCATAAAGCTGTCTGCCCCCATAATCTGATGCAACGCATCGTATAATGGGCGCAGATACGGATCTACCTTGCTTTGCAGATCCCCCGGCAGAAAGCCGAGCTTTTCACCTGCTTCGATCGCGGGTCTGGTCAGGATAATCCGTCCGGTTTCTTCTTTTTTAAACGATGCCACGGCCATCGCCATCGCAAGGTATGTCTTTCCGGTCCCGGCAGGTCCGGTGCCAAATACGATCATCCGGTCCCTGATCAGATCCACATACTGCTTCTGGCCCAGTGTTTTTGGCCGGATCGGCTTGCCGTTTACGGTATAACCGACGCAGGAATCGTCGATCTGGGCCAGCGTCGCGGATTCCTGCTCCATGACAAGCGCGATGGCATATTCCACATTCTGCTCTGTAATCGTATTGCCCCGTTCGGACAGCTCCAGCAGCTGGGTAATGACCTGCCGCGCGGATGAAATACGCGCAGGATCTCCCAGAATCCGGACCTTTGAATCCCTGCAGATGATCGTCACATTCAGATTTCTTTCTATGATCTTTACATAAGCATCAAACTGTCCGAATATATTTGCCATATGGCCGGACGGCAGCTCCATGCATATTTCATTCAGACTCATTTTCTACATTCCCTTCATCTCCCGTATCTGTAACCTGTGCCGGGCTGACAGCATATTGAAACGTTTGTTCCAGCACGGTGATACTGCCTGATACGGTATATTTATTTTTTTCCGTTCTTATCATAACATGTTTTTCAGTATTATTGGCATCCAGTGTTATTATCTTAACTGGTTTGATTGATGA